>LXTK01000084.1 GCA_001643475.1 Proteobacteria bacterium SPGG2
CGGCCCGGACGCCTCATACCTATCGACTATACTTAACCTCGAAAACGGGCGTTAGCGCCAACTTTTTGGGGAAAGCTTTATGAATACTAACTGGTGGATGATCTGGCCAGGCAACCTCGCTTTGTCTGTGTTGGCTCTATATGCATTGTCTTTACTCTTCTTGTATCCAGCTCGCGGGCCGCTACACGGTATCATTCGCGCTATAAGTCGCGCAATTAGCGGCCCACTGCGTTTGGGTGCGCGCTGGCTGTTGTCGACGGCCGAGATGTTACGTAGCCGCAACAAGATGGTGTTGTTGGCGCACGGGAAGGAAGAGATTACGCAAGGAATCGAACGTGAGTTCGAACGCGTAACCGCTGTTGTCCAACGTGATTTGCATGACTATCCGGTCTTACAGCGCAAGCTCATGGGCGAGATTACGCGAATCGAGGAAGACTATCAGAAGTGTGGCGCAGTCCCACCTACACCGCCGGAGTGGACCAAGGCAGTCGCAGCCGTTGCCAAGATCCCGCCAACTGCGGATGGCTTGGTACAAAAGATTCTGGGGGATATCAATCACTCGATTGAGAAGATCCAAGATAAGGCGATTGCCGAATACCGTCGGAGTTATGAGAGCCGGCATAAGATCCTCAAGGGGTTTATGCCGATTTGGCGTTCGCTAAATCAGACGCTGACCCAAGTCGATCGTAACTTGACTGGATTGCAAGAGAGCGCCTCGAGAATCGATGCGCAAATGGAGCAGTACCAACAGATCAGCGTGAACTCTGATAAGGTCGAGCATTCCCTGACCTCCTCGGCCACCACACAATTCGCGATTGCAGCTGTCGTGCTTTTAATCGCTGTCGGTGGTGCGTTTGTTAACTATAAGCTCATCGCCCTGCCGATGTCGGCAATGGTGGCCAACGACTATATCACCGCTAACTTGCAGGCATCGGATATCGCTGCCTTGGTGATCATTTTTGTCGAGGCCAGTATGGGGCTGTTCCTCATGGAGGCCTTGCGCATCACGCATCTGTTTCCACGCATCAACAATCTGCCAGATAAAATGCGTCGCCGCTTTATGTGGGTGGCATTCTCATTGCTGCTCACCCTCGCACTTGTCGAAGTGGCCCTGGCCGTATTGCGTGACTGGATCGTGATAGAGGGTATCAAGCTCACCAGTGAGCTCGCCGGCGGCGCAACCGTGGCCGCTGCCGCAGAGGACTCCAGCCTGGTGAACAAGATTCCAACCATCGGCCAAATGATCCTCGGTTTCATCCTGCCGTGGGCCTTGGCCTTTATGGCAATACCGCTGGAGTATTTTATCCACTCCGCCCGCACGGTCCTTGGCGTAGGCCTGGTCGTGGGTATTCGTGGTCTGGCGTTCGCATTGCGGGTCGTGGCACATGTCGCCAGGCAGGCGGGTAACTTGCTGGTCAATCTTTATGATGTGTTGATATTCTTGCCGTTGTTAGTCGAGCGCATCGTAAGGCCTAACGGCGGACAAGTTGCGGGACCATTAAAATCCCGTCGCGTTGCCCCGTTCGCAGCGAAGTAAAGTTTGGGCACTTGATTAATAGTTTCGGAGGTGTAGGTTGATGAAACGGAAAATCTCACATGTACTTATTATGGTGCTTGCCTTCGGGTTGATAGCGTGCTCCGGCGGCGGCGATCAGGCACCGATAAATCGTACGCAGGGTGTTTATATGCTGATCGATACCTCGGGTACGTATTCCAAGGAACTCGGTAAAGCGCTAGCGGTTATCAATTATCTATTGGGCACGATGAACCCAGGCGATGTCCTGGCCGTTGCTAAAGTAAGCAGTCGTAGCTTTAGTGAGAAGGATATTATCGCCAAAGTCACGTTTACCAGCGATCCGGTGCGGGCCAATCAGCAGAAACGTGCATTTCGCGCCAAGGTCGATAAGTTCGCCAAGGGCGTGAAACGCGGTAGTGCCTATACGGATATCACGGGTGGCATCATTCAGGCCGCACAATTCTTGAACGAAGCCAATCCCGGTACGAAAACGGTATTGATCTTCTCAGACATGCAAGAAGAGCTCGGCAAAGGAACAATTCGTGACTTTCCGATCGAGCTAAGCGGCATACGTTTCGTCGCCCTTAACGTTACCAAACTCAAGGCCGATAACGTGGACCCGCGTCGTTATATGGGTCGGCTCGAGAAATGGCAGGAGCGCGTCACCAACGCCGGGGCCAGCAGCTGGCGCGTGGTAAACGATCTTCAGCACTTGGAACGCGTATTTGAAAGTTGAGGATCTTGTCGACCCGTGAGGGCAGTTGATTGAGAACGCCCGGCACCCAGCCGGGCGTTTTAGTTTTGGCTGTCTGATTCGAGCGTGGCGACTCGACTGGGCGACTTTGCCCGGTTGTTGCGGCATAGGCAATTTGTGTCAAATCATTTATCCTAGTCTGCGTTCAACCGTCTGTTCGGCCAGGCGGGCGGCGTCACTTTGGTTAGGTAGGTTAGAATAAGGATGTATTGTCCGTTTTGTTCTGCTGTAGATACGCGTGTTGTAGACTCTCGCCTCGCCGACGAGGGCGATTCCGTACGGCGTCGGCGTGAGTGTAGTGTTTGTGGCGAACGATTTACCACCTACGAGCGCGCAGAACTTCGGTTACCTCAGATTATCAAATCCGATGGACGCCGGGAGCCTTTTAGGGAAGATAAGCTACGTGCTGGTATGAGTCGTGCCTTAGAAAAGCGTCCGGTCGATGCGGAAGCAGTGGAGCACGTTATTGGCCGGATTCGACACCAATTGTTGGCTAGTGGTGAACGCGAGATCGGATCGCGCACGATCGGTGAGTGGGTCATGCAAGAGTTAAAGGACTTAGATTCGGTCGCTTACGTCCGCTTTGCGTCCGTATATCGTAGGTTCGAGGACCTGGAAGCCTTTAGCGAGGAGGTCCAGCGTCTACAAAAAGAACCGAGCCCAGAAACACGCCGCAGACAGCTCAAGCTCATCCCCGATAGTGGCGAGTCGGATGAGTGACTATGTCGGATGAAGCACACATTGCACATGCCTTGCGACTCGCGCGGCGTGGTCTTTATACGACAGACCCGAACCCGCGCGTCGGGTGTGTGGTGGTTAATGAAGGTGTTATCGTAGGCGAAGGTTGGCACCAACGAGCCGGCGAGCCCCACGCCGAGATAAATGCACTGCGTGCAGCCGGCCAGAAAGCGCGGGGCGCCACGGTGTTTGTTACCCTCGAACCATGTTGCCATCATGGGCGCACACCGCCTTGTAGTGACGCCCTGATCGAGGCTAACCCTAGCCGCGTCGTCGTGGCTACGGAAGATCCAAATCCCAAGGTTGCCGGCCAAGGTCTAACAGCACTGCGACAGGCGGGGATCGCGGTAGATGTTGGCATACTCCAAGAGCAAGCACGGGCCCTGAATCCGGGTTTCGAGAGCCGCATGCGTCGCCAACGGCCTTTCGTGCGAGCGAAGCTTGCGGTGAGCCTCGATGGTCGCACCGCCATGGCGAGCGGGGAAAGTAAATGGATTACCGGCGACGCGGCGCGGGCTGACGTGCAACGCTGGCGGGCCCGTAGTTCCGCAATCCTGTGTGGGATTGGCACGGTGCTGCAGGATGACCCGTCATTGACGGTGCGGGCATTCGACATCGGTCGACAACCACTGCGGGTGGTCACAGACAGCAATTTAAGGACGCCATCGTCGGCAAAATTATTGGCCCATAAGGGTGCACTGATCGTGACCGCTTGCGACGATGGTGAGCGTGCAGCGCAACTACATCGGGTCGGCGCTGAGGTGTTGTCGCTCCCCACCGCGGATGGTGCCGTAGATTTGGCAGCGCTGCTACAACACCTGGCGGGACGCGAGATAAACGAAGTGTTATTGGAAAGTGGACCGACGTTATGTGGCGCCATGTTGGCGGCAAAGCTGATAGATGAGCTCGTTCTGTATTTGGCACCAAGCCTAATGGGTAGTGAAGCACGCGGTATGTTCAACCTATCGGGACTGCAGTATATGGCTGACCGCACGACACTTGAGATCGACGATGTGCGAGCGGTGGGGGACGACTGGCGAATCATTTGTCGTCCGGTTTACCTATAGCAGATATGTTTACCGGTATCGTCCAGGCAGTCGGCAAGCTAAGATCACTTGAAGATCGTGGCGATGATCAGCGCTTTCACATCGAAGCAAATACTCTCGATCTTACCGATGTCCGCTGTGGTGACAGTATTTGCGTCAGCGGCGTATGTCTGACGGTGCTTAATGCTGGTGCTACTGGTTTCTCGACCGATGTATCTATAGAAACGCTAGCGAGTACTACCTTTTTACGTCTCGCAGTCGGTGATGCGGTAAATCTTGAAAAAGCATTGACGCCGACAACAGCGCTCGGCGGTCATTTCGTTAGTGGTCACGTGGATGGCGTCGGGGAGATCGTTGATCGGCGACAGGCCGGTCGCTCGATCGCAATGCGCGTACGTACCCCAGCCAACCTCGTCAAGTATATTGCACAGAAAGGATCGGTCTGCATTGATGGCATCAGCTTCACCGTGAACGATGTCCAAGGCCCAGAGTTTGAGATCAATGTTATTCCCCACACGTTGGAGCAGACAACCGCCGGTTCGTTTACAGTCGGTCGGGGGATCAATCTAGAGGTAGATATCATCGCCCGGTATCTGGAAAGTTTGTTACGGGGTGACGAACAAGCGGTAAATTCTAAAGTCACGGCTAAATTCCTTAGGGAACACGGCTTTATTCGCAGTTCGTGACGCACCCCATCGGCGTCTGGACAGCCTTACAGAGGCGGAAATCTACACAGAAATGAGTGATAATTGCCCCCTAGGAGTAGTTAGTCGTAGCGGGTTATGTCTACCAGTCCGATTACAGAAATAGTCCAGGAGTTGCGTGATGGGCGCATGGTCATCGTTATGGACGACGAGGACCGTGAAAACGAGGGCGACCTCGTTATCGCCGCCGAACATGTGCGCCCCGAACACATCAATTTTATGGCCCGTTACGGGCGCGGGTTGATCTGCCTCGCGCTGACCAGTAAGCGCTGTGAGCAACTGCAGTTGCCGCTTATGGTTAACAGTAATCAAAGCCGCAACAAGACGCGGTTTACCCTTTCGATCGAGGCTGCCGAGGGCGTGACCACCGGCATCTCAGCATCAGACCGGACCACAACTATACATGCAGCCGTAAGGAAAAATGCTAAGCCGTCCGACATTGTCACACCCGGTCACATCTTTCCTGTGATGGCGCAACGTGGCGGTGTGCTGGCACGGGCTGGCCACACCGAGGCTGGTGTTGATCTCGCACTTTTGGCCGGTCTCGAGCCTGCAGGTGTTATATGCGAGATCATGAACGAAGATGGATCCATGGCTCGTCTACGCGAGCTAGAAAAGTTTGCGGTCGAGCATAACTTAAAGATGAGTACGATCGCAGACCTTATCAGTTATCGTATGGAGAACGAGTCCACCATTCAACGCATGGCCAAGGCAACCGTAGCTACTGAGTTCGGAAAATTTCGCGTGACTGCCTATCATGACTCGATTAGCGATCATGTACATTTGGCGCTGGTACGGGGAAAGATTGTACGCGACATACCTACCCTAGTGCGGGTACATGTTCAAGGGAGCTTGCTCGATCTGTTTACCGATGCACATCGTGCCGGACATTGGACACTTTATGCAGCATTAAAACGTGTCGCGCAGGAGGGTAATGGGGTTGTTGTTATCCTTGATCATGCCGAGTCGGGTGAGAACTTACTGCAGCGAATTCAGAGTTTTAAGCGTCAAGGTGAGAGCTTGGAAGTGCCCGCCAAAAGGCGCCAACAAGAGGAGCTTCGCACCTATGGGTTGGGGAGTCAGATCCTGGCTGAGCTGGGTGTTGGCAAAATGCGGGTTCTTGGGCAAACAATGAAAGCGCCGGCAATGTCTGGTTTTGGTCTCGAGATCGTCGAATACATCGAAAACGACAATGGTGGCAAGATTGCCGATCGATCGAGTATATCTGGATGAGCAAGTTAAAGAATATCGAAGGAGATCTTTCGGCCCGTGGCGTGCGTTTTGGTATCGTGTGTAGTCGCTTTAACGGTTTTATCGGTGAGCGTTTATTCGAGGGGGCCGTTGATACGCTTGGTCGTCACGGTGCGGAATCGGCAAACATCGAAGTAGTACGAGTACCGGGAGCCTATGAAATACCATTGGCCGCCAAGATGATGGCGGCGAGCAAGCGCTATGATGCATTGATTGCGCTCGGCGTTGTAATTCGTGGTGAGACACCCCATTTTGAGTATGTAGCGGGTGAATGTATTAAAGGTATATCGCAGGTCAGTATGCAATATGACATCCCGGTGGGGCTGGGTGTGCTCACGGTGAATACAATAGAGCAAGCCATCGAGCGAGCCGGCACTAAGGCTGGCAACAAGGGTAGCGATGCTGCGCTCGCCGCTATCGAGATGCTTAACTTGATAAGACAACTCCAGCAGTAGGAGGTATGTCGTGGGAGTGAGAGGGGGTCGTCACAAGGCGCGCGAAGCCGCCGTGCAAGCGTTGTATCAGTGGCAGCTGACGGAGCAACTGCCTAACGAGGAACAGTTTATATTCGACCACCAACTCGACGGTGTTGACCTCGAGTACTTTCATCATTTAGTGAGTGAGATCCCAATGCATATGCACGAGCTTGATGATCAGCTTTTACCCCATCTTGACCGTGAGGTCGATGAGGTCGATCCGGTTGAGCGGGCCATCCTTCGTCTCGGCGCTTATGAGCTAGAGTTCCAATTACAGGTCCCTTACAAAGTTGTGCTTGACGAGGCGGTCGAGCTTGCCAGGACTTTCGGGGCCGAGCATGGCTACAAGTTCGTGAATGCTGTTCTGGACAAGGTCGCATTGAAACTGCGTACTGCCGAGGTTCAAGCGGGCGGGGTGGCCTCTCCCTCCACACTTTGAACGAATTCGAGCTGATTCGTACTTTTTTTGCTTCGCAGGGTAGCGCCCAGGATGACGTTGCCGTTTCAATTGGCGATGATGCCGCCGTTGTCAACGTGCCGCCCGGTATGCAACAAGTGCTAACCACCGATGTATTGGTTGCCGGTACTCACTTTCTTGCCGAAGCAGATCCTGTCGGGATCGGCCACAAGGCGCTGGCCGTCAACTTGAGTGACCTTGCGGCCATGGGCGCCATACCCAAGTGGTTTACCTTGAATCTGTGTTTGCCCGAGGTGAATACAAGCTGGCTTCAAGGATTCTGCCGCGGACTTTTCGGACTTGCCAGCCAGTGGAACGTTTCGCTCATAGGTGGCGACACAGTACGTGGACCCCTAACCATCGGCATCCAGGCCTGTGGTGTGGTGCCAACCGGTAAGGCGATGCTGCGCTCTGGCGCCAAGGCGGGTGATCGTATCTACGTTACCGGTACGCTCGGCGATGCGGGTGTGGCGCTGTTGCATCAACGAGGAACGCTACCGCTCGCAGCGGCCGACCTTGCCACCGTGCAGTCGCGACTCAATTCTCCCATCCCGCGCGTGTCAGAGGGACTAGCGTTGCGGGATTTTGCCTCCAGTTGTATTGATATTTCTGACGGCCTGCTTTCGGACCTGACACATATTGCCACCGCCAGCACGGTTGGCGCGCGTATCATGTTAGAGCGGTTGCCGGTCTCAACTGTTTATCACACGTATTTTGAGCAGCTTGATAGATGGGCCATTGCACTGACAGCCGGCGATGATTATGAGTTGTGTTTCACCATCCCGGGGCCAAGGCAAACTGATTTCGAGCAGCTCAGTGCAAAATGGCAGTGCGGCGCAACCTATATTGGTGATATTGAAACAGAATCTGGTGTTCGCGTAGTGGATCGATTGGGTGTGGATCACAAACCAAACACCGGCGGCTATGAGCATTTCACCGCCGACTGAGCAAGAAGCTCAAGGCAATGTCGGCCTATCGCGTGATAGGCTTGGTCGCCGCGTATGGAAGAATCCGGTTTTGCTTGCGGTGACGGGTTTTGGGGCCGGGCTGATCCCGTATGCACCCGGAACTGCAGGAACGCTAGTCGCAATTCCTATCTATCTATTCATCGCGCCCTTGTCGCCAGCGATTTATGCCGGTGTTGTGATACTGCTATTTGCGCTGGGGGTGGCAATGTGTCGACAAGCCGAGCGACAGTTCGCGATCTACGACCATCCTGCTGTCGTCTGGGACGAGATTGTCGGTTACCTAGTCACCATGTTCCTGGTTCCCGTGCACTGGGTGTGGGTGGTCGTAGGGTTCGGTCTGTTCCGATTATTCGATATCTGGAAGCCGTTTCCGATCAGAGCTCTAGAGCATAGGGTACGTGGCGGTTTAGGGACTATGTTGGACGATGTGGTAGCCGGCCTCTACGCCTGGCTGGTCTTGCAAGGCAGTTTGCTGCTGACTATGCAATTGTCGTAGCTACTTCAGACACACGGTTACCACTCCCGGACGCACCGGCACTGKAAGCATGGACGGCAGAGGAGACSCTYRGCSTKTCTAYTCGATGGTCAGCGTTTGCAACATCTGCAAGGCGTCTTGTGCACGTTCGAAGCCTTGGCTTGCGGCCAGAWACCACCAYTTRACTGCTGCGTTGAGATCCTGGGAGACGCCTTSGCCCCTGACGTACATTAGGCCCAAGGCGTATTGGGCAGCGGGGTCGCCATGTGAGGCGGCCTGAAACCACCATCTCGCTGCCTCCATCAGATTCTTAACGACACCCTGACCCTGGGCATACAACAGGCCGAGATTRAACTGCGCATCGGTATTACCCTGCAYSGCGGCTTTGCGCCACCAACYGGCGGCCTTTATGTTATTAGGGTTGACCCCTTTACCGGTCGAGTAAGCGACACCCAAATTGTATTGCGCCTCAATATGACCCTGTTTCGCCGCCAATTCGTACCAGTGCATCGCCTGTTTCGGATCGGATCCCACGCCGAGACCATTGCCGTAGACCAGGCCCATGAGAAACTGAGCGTTCTGATGGCCTTGTAGGGCCAATAGCTGCAGCCGCAGTGCCGCTTGCTCGTATTGTGCTTGCTCTAACGCCGTTTCGGCTTGCCKAAAGCGGTGTGCCGCCAGGCCAGTAGATCGGATATCTTYGGTCAGATTTTCAAAGCTGATTTGCCTGGCCGTTAAGGCTGTCTCATGTGCCGACGCCGTTRAGTCGTTTGTGAAAGCTAGGCTCGCGTGGGCGGTGGCGGAGGTAAAAATACAGGCCACGGCCAGAACCAGTCCGGCGAAAGATGATASMYCGNGMAGRGSSGYKCMSSAKGMMYGSCRWKMCCGANRYCGTNRTGYYGKCNYTCKKCTTKAATCTGCACATCTTGACCTCACTTGGTGCCGGGTGCCGAAATGGCCACACTGATGACACTTAAGGGGTGTCGGCTAATACTGCAGGGGCACACGGTGTGCTATTAGGAGGTGGCGCAGCAAGCGGTGGCACTTACCGCGGCCGTAGTCGTCCCGGTGTCCTTACGCGGGTGGCCATTGCGCCCGACGAGGCCCTCGACCACCTCCCGAATCTGCGCCCGCGCGATCCCGATATCGGCTAAGTGGTAGTCGCTCAGACGCTCAAGCTCTCGAATTGCCACGGCCCGTTCCCGCCGCTTCTTGTCCGCGGCCACCAGACGCTTTAGGAAACTCGTGGTTTGGGGGAAAGTGCCCCAGTCACGGCCCCGGTTGARCCGATCACCGGCGTACGCAGGATGATAYGTGTAGTCTTTCATGATATATTTCCTCWACAAAGTTAAGTTSGCYTATTTSTCSTACATGCTKCTCATRGCYACGAKAATARAGGGAATTTRRAATAGTGACAAACGATGWTTYCTATATCTCACAATAGAAAAACTTGGTTGAAGATACATGAGCTTTCTAGAAATCGCGCCTAACCCGAAAATCGATATCTAAGATGGTAAAGCGAAGGTACGCCCTTAAAACTACTAGAGTTGTCCCACGGTCCGCTTTTGGCGGTGAGCGGCCGATCGCGGCGCCTGATTGCAAGGTCTGCTTGCGGATCAAAAAGCGGTCGTTCGCCAAACGTATCTCATAGCGCCGGTTCTGACCCGAGCCGTCATTAGGTTGGATTTGAGTGCAAGGTTGGAATTCCATTGAGCACTTGACCTTTAGATGTCATTTGAAATGACTGTGCCGACACTTCGATTGACAAACCCGACGTTGCTTAATGGATTCAAAAAACCATTGTAAAATTTGTCCAATTGCATTGAGGGGCAATGATGAAGGTATTGATCGTGGGTGCCGGACCGGCGGGTTTGACCACGGCGGTTGAACTGGCTCGCCGGGGCATTGTTAGCAACGTTAT
>LXTK01000277.1 GCA_001643475.1 Proteobacteria bacterium SPGG2
GGTGCCAAAAGCGACAACCGGTGTGCGGTGCTGAGCGCACAGAGTTATGATTTTTGCGACCTCTTCGGTGCTCTCGGCAAAGGCCACCGCATCGGGTGAGGCCGGCGCGTGGTAAGACTCGTCTTTACCATGCTGCTCACACACAGCGGCAGAAGTAGACAATCGTTCACCGAGCAGCGCCTTCAGCTCGTCGACGAGCGAATCCAATCTACGGGCTTGTGCAGTCATGGCCCAATCCTCCGAAGCGCCCATTCTAGAGAGGTGAACCGCTGCGCGCCAGTTCGCTCGGCCTGCTATCCAGACTTGGCCTATCGGGGCCAAGCTGGTGGGTCCGCCATGGGGTAAACTCGATGCCAAGGTCGCGCTTTGTGCGTGGCAAAAGAACAGAATCGCTCCACGACATACAGCCAACCACAGGAGGGTAAGAATGACAACGATTGTTGGAATCTCGGGAAGTGTCCGAAAGGGCTCGTACAATGGCGCCCTACTACGGGCCGCTAGCACGCTCACACCCAACGGCTGTGTGCTGGAACTCGCATCTATAGAAAATATCCCGCTGTACAATGGCGATTTAGAAGCGGCGGAAGGCATTCCCGAGTCAGTATCAACCCTCAAGAACCAGATCGCGGCGGCTGATGGTCTTCTAATAGCGACACCTGAATACAACAACTCTGTCCCTGGTGTACTAAAAAACGCTATCGATTGGCTGTCGCGGCCGCCGGCAGACATACCGCGTGTATTTCACAACCGCGCGGTGGCGATAACTGGCGCTACGCCGGGCGGCGCGGGAACACGTATGGCACAAACAGCATGGCTCCCGGTTTTCAGGGCATTAGGTATGCATGCCTGGTTTGGTGCTCAACTCTACGTGGGCGGCGCTCGCAAAGTCTTCGATGAATCCGGAAACCTTATTGACGAAGACATAAAGCAACGCCTGCGATCATACATTGCCGGGTTTGTTGAGTTCGTAACGGCGGCCCGCTTATCTAGCTGATGAGGATCGGCCACTGCCTTATCGCACTCTCAATAGTGTCATGCGCTGGTAGCGACGAGCGAGCGTTTGAAGGACCGGCAAGTCTGTCTGCAACGCCGGTCTTTCACAATCCGACTAGTACCCTCCAAGCTGTACACTTCGTCGACGCCGAGCGCGGCTGGGCGGTCGGTGACGACGGCACCGTGCTTGCCACCAGCGACGGCGGTCGTAGCTGGTCCGTCCGCGATGCCGGCACCCCGGCSGCSCTTTGGAGCGTGGACTTCGTCGACRCCGAGCGCGGCTGGGCGGTTGGCGTAAACGGGACCGTGCTTGCCACTAGCGATGGCGGTCGTAGCTGGACCGCCCAGAGCGTCGCCACCAACGGAGTCCTTTTAAGCGTGGACTTCGTCGACGCCGAGCACGGCTGGGCGGTGGGTGACGGCGGTACCGTGCTCGCTACTATCGACGGCGGTCACACCTGGGCCGTGCAGGACGCCGACACCACGGCCGCCCTTTGGAGCGTGGAGTTCGTCGACACTGAGCGCGGCTGGGCGGTCGGTCACGACGGTGCTATTGTCGCCACTAGCGATGGCGGTCGTACCTGGACCGCTCAGGGCGCCGGCACCACGGCAGCCCTTTGGAGCGTAGGCTTCGTCGACGCCGAGCGCGGCTGGGTGGTCGGTGACGGCGGCACCGTGCTCGCTACTACCGACGGTGGTCACACCTGGGCCGCTCAGGGTGCCGGCACCGCGGCAACCCTTTACAGTGTGGACTTCGTCGACGCCGAGCGCGGCTGGGCGGTCGGTGTAAACGGCACCGTGCTTGCTGCCACCGGCGACAGTCGACGTTGGCTGGCCCGGAGCGCCGGCACCGCGGCAACCCTTTACAGTGTCGACTTCGTCAACGCCGAGCGCGGCTGGGCGGTCGGGGACAACGGTACCGTGCTCGCTACTAGCGATGGCGGTGGCAGCTGGACCGCCCAGGGTGGCGCCACAATCGAAGCGCTTTTGGGCGTGGGTTTCGTCGACGTCAAGCGCGGCTGGGCGGTCGGGGGCGGCGGCACCGTGCTCGCCACCACCGACGGCGGTCGTACCTGGACCGCCCAGAGCGCTGGTACCGCGGCAATCCTTTGGAGTATCGACTTCGTCGACGCTAAACACGGCTGGGTGGTCGGGGGCGGCGGCACCGTGCTCGCCACCACCGACGGCGGTCGCAACTGGACCGCCCAGGGTGCCCGCACCACAGCGACTCTGTTGAGCGTCGACTTTGTCGACCGCGAGCGCGGCTGGGCGGTCGGTGTAAACGGCACCGTGCTTGCCACCACCGACGGCGGTCGCAACTGGACCGCCCAGAGCACCGACACCAAGGCCGCCCTTTGGAGCGTGGACTTCGTCGACGCCGAGCGTGGCTGGGCGGTCGGTGTAAACGGGGCCGTGCTCGCCACCACCGACGGTGGTCAGAGCTGGGCCGCCCACGGCGCCAACACCCCGGCCGCCCTGTTGGGCGTGGACTTCGTCGACGCCGAGCACGGCTGGGCGGTTGGCGACGGCGGCACCGTTCTGGCTACTACCGACAGCGGTCGTAGCTGGACCGTCCAGGGCGGCGGCACCGCTTTTTAGCGTTGACTGTGCCGACCCCAAACGCGAAATGTGTGGTCGGTCCGACACCAGTGTCCAGGTCGTCGATGCGGATTGGCGCCCGTATGTCACGCGGGCAACGTCCCCATCTAATGGGTCGATACGCCGTGGATGTTCGATGACGCGGATGCGTGAGAGCCCTGTGCGCCTTAGGGGTGAGTAGTCCGCGATTCCGGCAATTGCTGCTACACGTCTTCGGGAAAAATCTCTTTGTAATCTATCGGATGGCTCGTTTCAGCGATCATCATTGCGGGAGATAGACTGCAGGATTGCCGTATAGCATTTTTTTGTGCGCCTCGTCTTGTCTAACGGCGCAAATAACCGGCAGCTAAAAGCGTAACGGCTGAAAAGATCGAAGCTCTTGCCTGTCCGCGTTTCCGAGATACATGGCAACAGCGGTTTTATCTGAATAATGTCGATGAGGACATAAGATAAAGACTCGCAACCGCTTTATCCGGTTCGGTCCGGATCCCATTGCTGATTATATCTGCTTGATTACTTCAAAGGTTTCCCGAGACGGCGATTTCGTAAAGAATTTCTCAAATTTCCTCAGCGCTTCTTGGTACTTGCTAATGGCCTCAATTTCCCATGCAGGAAATTGGCCTTCATCTAAAGCCTCAAGATACTTTTCGCTACTTTCCAGCTTCATCATATCCGCTTGGGTCTCATAAACGGAAATCGTCAGCGCTTTGCCTGTCTTGCGATCAATTAGCCATAGAGCATTCTTGAATCCCTTTACGCCCTTGAGTAGCGGTTCCAAATAATCGTCGATCATCTTCTGTACTTCGCCTAACTTATCGAGCTTGATCTGAGTTGTCGTTATCCGGGCATACATCGTCGCTCTCCTTTCGAGTTAATAGATTCCCAGGATCTCATTGCAGAATTCTACGGGTTCAGAATATTTTCCAGCAGTGATTGAGATCGAATAGTTACGGTTGAAATTCCACCATTCAGTACAGGCCCTTCCGACTCGCCGCCTAACGCCACGCATCGGCGGCCCGGCGAAGTGGCGCATGGCTTGCGTGTGCAAGTGCGCGTGACACTTTTACGGGCCCGTCACGCGCTTGTTAGGCTCAAATTGAGATTCGGCGCACATCATTTTCCGGATAAGGGTATTCCATGTGGCGAGCCGTTGCTCTTGCTATGTCCTCGCCGTAACAATGCGCCACGACTTTGAGCGACATGTCGATGCCCGCTGAGATACCAGCAGAAGTAAACACGCTACCATCCTGGACGAAATGTTTGCCGTATTCGACACTCACGGATGGAAGGGAATCACGCATCCAGTCGAGTGAACACCAGTGAGTTGTTGCGCGGAGCCCATCAAGAAGGCCAGCAAAGCCGAGAAGCATTGAGCCAGTGCAGACTGCCGTTAGGATTTCAACCTCTGCGGCGCGGCCACGCAACCAATCTAGCATGATCGGGTTGCTCAACTCCTTCCGAGTGCCCCACCCGCCCGGAACGACAAGGATATCGAGGCGTGGATAATTCTCGAACGTGCAGTGAGGCAAGACTGCCATGCCGCCCGTTGTTGTAATTGAGCCCCGGCTCTCTGCGACCAGGACTACATCAAAAGGCGAGAGTTCTTCGCGCCGGTTGTCCTCGTTCAATCGGGTCACAGAGAACACCTCAAACGGCCCGCAAAAGTCGAGCACCTCGATGTCCTCAAACAGGATAATGCCAACACGTTTTCTCTGCATCTGGCCCAGCATCAGAACTTGCGCCACTCAATCGGAGCCCGCTCTCTGGTCCGGCGGGTGGGCGCTGCCCCACTACGCCGCTTGTTCCTCGCGATCGACGTCCTCCCGCTCGCCTTCTTCGAAATCCTCCTCATCGACCGTCTCCGGATCTTCGACATCGGCTGCCTTCACCTCGTGCTCGTGCAGAGTGATCAGCGTGTTGCCGAATTTGACCAGGCGCTTGACGAAGCCTCTCGTGTAGTTGAAGTCGTTCAGCAACGAGGTGGCCATGTCGGAGTCGATCACACCGTCGTGAAGCAGCCTGTCAACGGTCGCGTTGAGCTCGGTCTTGTGCACATCGAGCATCTTCTTCTGCTCCTTGAGTCGGTCCGCCGATACACGCGGATCTTCGGCCATACCCACCTCGTGAACCAGCCGCATGGTCGAGGCCAAAAGGAATCGCAGCTTGTTGTACTCAACCCGCATACTCTCGTTGCGGGACACCATGTATCTGCTCGTGTTCTTGCGTAGATGTTTGACATGCTTGACGCACTCGACGAGGTTGATCGACGACTGGCGCAGCCAGAATATCTGCTCACTGAAGACCGCGGGCAACTGCCTGCCCGCCTTGGTGATGAATTCGAGTATGCTCCCATACAGCTTTTTGACCTGTGATTCGTACATCTGGTCGAGATCGAACTCTATGATCTCCCTGTCGGCGTCTATGGTTTTCTTGAGATCCTCGGAGTCGAGCACCATTTCTCTGGTCATGTTGATCCCGTGGGACATGAGCCCGATGGCGCACTCATACAGATGCCAGGTTTCCTTGCGAACGGCTTCCAGGACCGTATCGGGAAACTCGATGGCAGCATCGTTCAAGTACAGGGGCTCCACCGAGGACTTGCTCGGCTCGGGAAGATAATTTTCAAGAAATAACACGAGCTTGCCCACGAACGGCACCATCACGATCACGCCGATTACGTTGAAGATGGTATGAAATACCGCCAGCTTCAGGGTGTAGTTGTCCGCGGCGATGCCCACGGCGGCGCTCACCCAATCCACTGCGAGGACGAGTTGGCTGATGAAAACGATGGCGATGGTCCCGGTGACTACGTTGAAGATCAGATGGGCGCCCGCCAGCCGCTTGCCCTGAACGTTGGCGCTCAGAGATCCGATGATGGCCGTAATCGTGGTCCCGATATTCGCCCCGATGGCGAGCGCCAGCGCATTGTCGTACGTGATTTGCGCTGCGGCAAGGGCGGTGAGGATCAACACTAGGGTTGCATGGCTCGATTGCATCACGACGGTGGCGGCGAGGCCGATGAAGGCGAACAGAAACAGCCCTGGATAACCTTCAATGGCGAACCTCGCCAGATCGATCTGATCCCGGAACGCCTCGAATCCCTCCTTCATGTGGTGGATGCCTAGAAACAGAAACCCCAGGCCAGCCAGCACGGATCCGATGCCCTTCAGGGCTTTTGATTTTTGGAAGGTAAGCACGATGCCGAAGGCGAGCATGGGCATGGCATAGGCCGAGATCTTGACCTTGAGCCCGAACCCGGCCACCAGCCAGGCCCCGGTGGTGGTGCCGATGTTGGCGCCAAAAATGATGCCGATGCCGGCTGCCAGCGTGATCAAGCCGGCGCTGATGAAGGAGATGGTAATGACCGAAACGAGCGAGCTGGATTGCATGATCGTGGTCGAGACGATGCCGAAACCAATGCTCTTGGGCAGCGTATTGGTCGTGCGTTGCAACACTTTGTCGAGGATTCCCCCGGTGAAGGCCTTGAATCCCCCCTCCAGAAAGAGCATGCCGAACAGAAATATCGACACGCCCGCCGCGATCTCCTTGAAGTCCGGGCTCAGCCAGAAGCCGTAAGCGAGGATCACCAGGATCGTGGGTATGAAAATTTTCTTTAGCATGGCCCCTCCAGCCCCTGAGCGTTACTTGCTTGTTGTTATATCGACGAGGAGTACGAGCAGAAACCCTTGTCAATGAAGCGACTATAAGATGCCTGCCACCCGTTTTCCAGCGAAACGGATCTCGCGCGCCGTCACCGAAGGTGACACCTCAGACATAAGCTTCCGCATAGTCGTGTAACTCATTACACTGCTTTATCTTTACTAAATGCAATGACGGAACAAAATATGGATCCGACAAAAACCCGTGAGCTCGTGGACAAGACTTGGGACGGCTCAATTATCCAGACCCTCGTCGACTACATAAGAATTCCAAACAAGTCGCCACACTTTGACCCTAATTGGCGCCAGCACGGGTACATGGATCAAGCTGTCAGCCTTATCGAAGAATGGTGTCGTGCCCACGCGGTGGAAGGTATGACACTCGAAGTCGTACGGCTCGACGGTCGTACACCGTTAATCTTTATGGATATCCCCGGTGACTCTGATCGCTGCGTATTGCTGTACGGCCATTTGGACAAACAACCGGAAATGACGGGTTGGCGCGACGGCCTCGGACCTTGGGAACCCGTGATCGAAGGCGACAAACTCTACGGCCGTGGTGGCGCGGACGATGGCTATGCCGCATTCGCATCACTCACTGCTATCCATGCCCTCAAGGATCAAGGTGTACCACACGCCCGCTGTGTCGTGATCATTGAGGCCTGCGAAGAAAGCGGGAGCTATGACCTACCCTACTACATGCGGGCACTTGCAGATCGTATCGGCACCCCTGACGTGGTGGTTTGTCTAGATTCTGGATGTGGCAACTATGATCAGCTTTGGTGCACAACTTCTCTGCGCGGTATGGTCGGTGGCGAACTGACGGTAGAGGTATTGACGGAAGGCGTGCATTCAGGGGATGCCAGCGGCATCGTGCCGTCGAGTTTTCGTATTCTTCGACAACTAATAGGTCGTATCGAGGACGATGCGAGTGGCGACATCAAACCGCGTGAGTTCCACGTCGAGATTCCGGCTGCGCGCATCGAAGAGGCGGCGACAGCGGCGGCCGTACTTAACGATGAGGTCTATTCAAAGTTCCCGTTCACGGCATCGACCCAACCTATACAACATGAACACAGTGAGTTAGTACTCAACCGCACGTGGCGTCCCACGCTATCGGTCACTGGCGCAAATGGCCTGCCACCGCTGGCCGACGCGGGCAACGTGCTACGCCCAATGACTGCGGTTAAACTGTCGTTGCGCCTGCCACCGACCTGTGACGCTATAGCGGCTAGCGCCAAACTGAAAAACATTCTGGAGAGCGAGCCGCCTTATCACGCCAAGGTAACGTTTGAGCCAGAAGAAGGCGCTGCCGGTTGGGAGGCACCCGAGCTCGCACCATGGCTATCGCAGGCGGTTGATCGGGCGTCACAAACCTATTTCGGTCGGTCGGCTGTCTATATGGGCGAAGGCGGTTCGATTCCTTTCATGGGGATGTTAGGTGAGCAATTCCCGCAGGCACAGTTTCTGATTACGGGCGTGCTCGGCCCTCACTCGAACGCGCATGGGCCTAATGAATTCCTGCATATCCCTACTGCGAAGAAAATCACCTGCTGTGTCGCCCAGGTAATCGCCGATCATTTTGTGCAAGTTAAAGACCGATGAGAAAACGCGTGGCATCTACACATGCTCGCGAATCGCCACAGTGTCTTTACTCAACACATTAGCGTGGTGGGGACTGAAAACAGTGCCCGGAGATTTCCGGTGGGGTCGACGAGCAGCATCGCGCTTGAATGATCCACCACATAATCTTCACCCTCACCTTGATATTGATAAAAAGTACCAAGCGGTTTCGTAAGCTGTTGCAATTGGCCTTCACTTCCCGTGACACCTTTAAAGGTCGGATGAAAGTACTGCACATAGCGTTTTAGTGTAACCAGGGAATCTCACTTGGGATCTACAGACACGAACACTATCTGCGTATCTGCCGCATAAGGCGTTCCCTCGAGCCGCCGGTATACGTCTTTAAGCACAGTAAACGTCAATGGACACACATCCCGACAAGATGTATAGCCGAAGAACAATAGCGTCTAGTGGTCTTTTAATTGCGCTCGCGTGAAAGAACGATTGTCGTAATCCTGTAGCTCGAAGTCGGGCATCGGACGACCGCTGTTTGCAAGCATTGTCGCCTGTTGCAACTGCAACGGGGGCTTGGAATACTGGCGCCACACGTAATAACCGCCGAGACCGATGACAAACGCACAGACAGCAACAAGGACGAATGAACTGGGTTTCATGGTGTCTGATTATAACTATGATCCGCGTACCGCGGGAATTGCTAAGCCTAACGGGCTGGTGGTCAAGCAGCCCTTTACTCCCGAAGTGCCACAATCATTTAACGCTGAACTAGTTACGCAGAAAGATCGATTGGTATATTCATACTAAGAGTCACGAGAACCCAAACATGGAGCCGGAATACCCCGTCATAGATCATCGTAGTGCCTGGCGCGCCGACAAAGTCGGCAAACAAGACATGACGATTGAATTAGAGGATAGGCACCTCTATGCATTTGATCGCGCCTTGCAGGCCGTGCACACAGCTGGCATTGATCTAGATGACATCACTCGAGAGCACTTTGATCTCGCGGACATCGCCGGTGATGTGTTGCACTGGCGTAATGAGATCATGGACGGTTACGGTTTGGTGGTCTTAAAGGGCTTTCCGATTGAGCAACACAGCCAAGATGACATGGCCATGATTTACTGGGGGCTTGCAGCACAAATCGGTACCCCTATGTCACAGAGTATGATGGGAGATCGCCTCGGGCACGTCGTCGATGTTGCTGGCAAAGATCCCCGGGAACGCGCCTATCGCAATAGCACCGAGCTATCCATGCACACCGACGCCTGCGATGTCGTAGGTATGCTGTGCTTGCAAAAAGCCATTGAAGGCGGTGTCAGTGGTTACGCCAGCGCCATCACCGTATACAACGAAATCACGAAGCGGCACCCTGATTTATTACCTATCTTGTTTCATGGCTTTTACTATCACCGCTTTGGTGAAGAGCAGCCTGGGCAGGCGCCCGTTACCGAACAACGGATTCCGGTGTTCTCGCTAGAGGACGGATATCTAAGCATCAATTACTTGCGTGCCTACATCGATCTCGCCTGCCAAGAACTCAATCAACCATTAACAGACGAAGAAACCGAGGCATTGGATTTGGTGGATGAAATTGCTCACAGCGATGCCATAGCTTTGCGATTTATCACCGAACCAGGCGAAGCGGTGTTCTTTAACAACCTTACAGTGTTACACAATCGCAGTGCTTTTGAAGACGCTGACGAACCCGAGAAGAAAAGACATTTGTTACGTTTATGGTTGGTTGCGCATCAGCAGCGACCGACAGTCACTGCATTGCGCATCTTCGAGGGCAAAGGCATCGCCAAACAGGATGGCAAGGGCACTTACTATAGCAAAGACCTCAACTACGATGAGCTCGGCAAGGGATCCACACGTGCATCGGACTAGCGGTCTTGCTAAATCCAGCCCTAATAGATAAGCGCCGTCTATAGACATGGCTTCAGTTGAGACTGTCCGCGGTTGGTTGCGCGAATCGCAGCGCGTAACAGTGTTGACCGGCGCCGGCATTTCCGCCGATACGATGACGAGCTGGCTCAATACGTTTCATGGGGATGAGAGAATCGGCGACGTTTTCATGGAAAGTTTCCCGATCGCTCGTCAGTCCGGAACGCTCAAGAAGCGATTCGCGGGCATTGAACTTCACGGAGCGATCGTGCAGGCCAAATCCGGCTACATCAACGAGGTGAGCTGTCTCAGCGGCTACGTCACCATGCCCGACGGTCGCCGCCGCTCTTTCAGCATCATGGCCAACGGTCTGACGGATCCGGGTGCGGTGCGTCTGGCCAAGCTGATGCAGGAAAAGATCATCGGCGCGATTGCCCGCGACATGGCCGCGGTCGAAATCACCCTGGG
>LXTK01000136.1 GCA_001643475.1 Proteobacteria bacterium SPGG2
TTAGGTACCTCTGCCCTGACCCGATCGCCCTGGGCGTCTCGCGCTAGATGCTGTCGTCCACACATGTGGACGTAGCCATTGCGCGTGGATGGGAGGCTGGAGAGTTCTGTCGCATTGTCTGTCCACACGTGTGGACGGAATTCTCTCTTATCGCTTCACTTCACCTCGCGCAGAAAGAAAATTCCCATGCGGATCAGAACGGTAATGCGTGAGGCTGATTCGTAATCAGGCTTTGGGAGGTGCTCTACGTCGCTGTTTCTTTGACGACTTCGCTTTCACACGGCTTCTACAAAAACACTGATTTAGGACTCAGAAACCCCACAAATGTGAGTCTCAGGAAGCGAATTGTAGAAGTCTATTTCTTCCTGATCGCATCGACTGTAACGTCCTAACCATGGCAAAGGAAGTACATGGCCGCTAACCTCCATTCTTAGTCGGGAGTACCTCAGGATTGTACCCAAATAGGTATATCTGGACTTGACAAATGTCCCAAAATTGGTACACTTATTTCCGATGAAAGATGTCCTTTGGCATGGCGATTCAAGGGATGTGGTTAGGAGTTTTCCAGAACAAGCAAGAAAAGATATCGGATCCGAGTTGACGTTACTACAGCTTGGTGAAACGCCTCTTCATACCCGGCCCATGCCGTCCGTAGGCCGAGGGGTGTGGGAGATCAAAGTACGGGATAACAGTGAGCAATACAGAGTGTTTTACGTGGTAAAAAGGCGCGAGGCAATACATGTCCTGCACGCCTTCGAAAAGCAGTCACGGAAAACCCGCAAAGCGGATATCGCATTAGCTAAGCAAAGGTTGAAAGAGATTTAGAGGATAACATCATGGCACATGTGACCAAGGGTAATGTTTTTCGTGATCTTGGCTTTGCTCGAGAGCAAGCCGAGGACTTGGCTATGCGTACTTACCTTATGGCTGAGCTTCGTAAGTTTATAAAGAAGGATAAAATGAAGCAGGCGAGAGCGGCGGAGTTCTTTGGCATCCCAAGACCCAAGATCAGCTACATTGAGAATGGCAAGATAGATAAGCTCTCGATCGATTATCTTGTCCGTCTGCTGTCCAAGACGGGAGGCCGACTCAAGTATTCGTTCAAACAGCCAACGAAGAGACAGGTCGAGGCAGCACAGCGCGCCGCGTAACACCAACCTCGCCGTAACCCGCTCACTAGTGGCGTTCAGCACTAGAAAAGGGTTGCGCCCCTTTTTGCCATTGCGGACATTTCCGATAAGTGTAGTAGCCGTTCACTCCCTTAACTTGGATGCTTGCGTGCGCTATCGGAGTCACCTGCATGCTTTGGTTCGATGTTCGTTGCTCTTCTCGCATAGGGAAGTAAAGCCAAAAGAATAAGAGCCACACTTGACGTACTCGAAGTATATGAGAGAAGAGCAATTATCGCTCTTCTAGAAAATCGTCGAGCTTGTTCTGTAGCGTTGCTATTTCTTCAGCTTTCTGATGTATCAATTTCGCGGGCATTTTTGTTCTTTCAAACTGCACGTACCCCTCTTCCTCATCAATTACGGAACCGCTCGCTGGTCTACATCCCACCCACACCCGGCTACGTGGGCACCTTCCCATCCCGGGACATCATGCCGCGGGCACCGCATCAGCTGGTGCCGGCAAGTCTGGCGAGGAGCGTGTCCCTTGCGACACCTCATGATCCTGACGTGTGGAAAGAGATTTGGCGCGGCGCAACGGGCTTTAGTACATCCGGATGCACCGACATGGTCGAGCCGCGGTGTGCGGAGATCCTGGAAGCGGTGGCCGGCGCACAACGCAAAGTCTTGATCCGGGTCGGCCTGCGAACCGGCAGCGCTGTCGCCAAAGGGGGCCTTAACGTTCGCACGGCTTGGCCCAAACTCCGCTCGGCGGCGTTACGTATGACCAATTATGATCGGAGATGGCCGTGGACCGAAGAAGAGATCGAGCACGTTCTCAAATGGGCCGTCTGCCAGGGCTGGGCTAACGAGGGCGGATGGCACGGGACTGCGCCACGGGATCGGAACAAGGCACCCATTGCCGGTCTACTGAATACACCGGCCCGACCCGCGAAGACGTAAAGCCAACAGTCTAGCGAGGAGGGGCTCCTTGCCAGACTCTTCGGCCAGACACTGGTGGGGAAAGTGAGAGCGAATGCCGTTCGCGGCTGCCTGTTTACCTAAGCTGGCTGTCCTTGTTTCCGCGTCGGTTGTAACCGCTGTGATTGACTGCTTGCTTATCATGTTCCGCCTGACAATGGACACACAGGCGCGCGCCCGGGACAGCCTCACGACGGGCAGTGGGGATGGCGGTATTACATCTTTCGCAGTGCTTCAGGCTCTCGCCCCGTGGCAGCTGGTCACGCGCGCGATTGACAGCGTCCTCGATTGTCGCATCGATCTGGTCCTGTACTGCACCGTCTTTTGCAAAGCCGCCAGCCACTCATATGCTCCATAGTGTCAACTTAGTGTAGAGAAATATCACCACAAACATAAAGCAATGACAACCAAGAAATTTGTGGACGATCAAAGAATCCAGGATTTCGATGGCTTTCGGAAGTTTCTTCCATCGGGGTTTCGATGACCGCCGCGAGTGTCCGCTACGGGGCCGAAAGCGGAAGTTCGTGAAGTGCACACTTTCGATGCGACGCCAACTCTACGAATGACTGCTTCCGCCTAGGAGCTGCCGGTCAGATAATAGAGTTGCGACAGGCCGAGATATGACCTCAATAAGATTTGCATACATCTGGCAATACGTCGTCGATAGTCATAGACGTGAATTCTTGGACGCATACGGCGCTGGTGGTGAGTGGGTAAAACTATTCTCAAGAGACCCGAACTATATAGAGACTGTATTACTTCGTGATGCCAACGATGAGCATCGGTATATAACAATCGATTACTGGACGTCGAGAAGTGCGAGGGATGCCTTTCAAAATACGTATAGGGATGAGTTCTTGGAACTAGACAAGCGATGCGCAGAATTCACATCCAAGGAGGGATTTCTTGGTGATTTTGATTTGGTTGGCAGTTCCAACGCCTAACAAATCGCTGCACTAACACCTATCTGAACCGTGTTGTGATGTGGTTTCGCGTGCCTGAAACCGGGGAGGCTCTTTGCGCAATTGCGTGGATATGGCTTTTCTACCTTAAATATTTAACCTGACGTGCTGCCCGCGGGACTCCGAGCGGTGATAGTGGCGGTGAGCACTTCCAGTCTCTTCGCCGCGTCGGTCAGCGTGCGGCGGAGGTTGCTTGCCAAGATCCACCGTCCCAGGAGTGAGCGCGCACGATGATTCGGTACCAGGAGGGCGTGATATTGAACCCGTGTGTTGCTGCCCTCGGCAAATATCCGCCAGCGCTCCCAGCCTGAGGCAAAGTCGCTGTGTTCCGGGACCACCACTGCGACGATGTCCCCATTGGGGCGTTGTGCCACATCTTTCACTTGTCGGATGGTTTTGCAGAAAATCAGCACGCAGGCGCGGAAGCCCAAATTCACACGTTGGCGCCCATCCGCAAAGGTCCTGAGCAGATAAGCTTCTTTAACCTTCTTGGACAAGCGGGGCCACTGCGTGTAATCGCTCAGGAGCGCCCGCACTCTCGGTGCCTCGGCCGTCAGCAGCACATCAAAGGTAACGACATAGGTGCCCTGATCATGCCTGACTTCCAGATGACGGACGGTGGCCGCGGCCACCGGCCTTACGACCAACAGCGCGACCGTAAAGATCAGTAGCAGTAAACGTCCAGTCCCGATTCGCATAGTGACAGCCGCCCTATATCTATAAAGTTTTGGTCTTTCTAACCTTGGCGCCCGATCATGGCTTTGGTTCGGGTCGCCGCTCCCGGGTCGGTCTAATGATCGGACAATCAGGGTTCCTGCGTGACGCGGACATCGCCGAGCTATGGCCTCGTATTCCTCTTTCGTTTAATCGCAAATGGCTTCTTAAAATAGTCACCACAAGACCACCGCGCGCGGCCAACCTGCGGAACTCGTTGGATACGCTGTGTCGTTCGTTAGATGCCGAATGCGCCGCAGGGGTTACACATCTTGACTCGGGTGCGCTAGCCTACGCGCGTGCAGTGATCAGCGCCGTCGCCGCACAGGACAACGACAGCCCATTGGGGTCGCGCATAACGCGGTTAGGGGCGCGAGGCCGGCAGTAGTTTAGGCGGCCCAGCTGCTGCGCTTAGGCCTTCTTGTCACGCGCTGCGAGGATCGTTTTCACAAGTTCTTCCGGCACGTCGGGAAGTGGCAAGCTGATCTGCTTGCGGACCACGACGACCGCTTTTGGCCGGTTGTTGCCTTTCACTAAGGCAACCTTTTGGTTCGGCGAACGGCTGCTTATAGGTCCTGCCCCGGTTTGGTGGACACCTTAAAATAGGCGCGATAATGCGCTGGGAGGTGTCTGATGACAAAGAAGAAGCGATATAAACGCTACAGTCCGGAGTTCAAGCGGGAAGCCTTGAAGCGGGCGAGCGACGAAGGCGTGACGAATGTGATCGTGTGCGAAGAGCTCGGGATCAGTGCGCGGCAACTGCGTCGTTGGCGAGATGAGTTCAGGCTTTTAGGGGATGATGCGTTTCCGGGCCAGGGAAGAAGCCGAGACGAGGAGCTGACGACGCTCAAGCGTAAGCTTGCGAAGGTTGAGCGGGAACGGGATTTTTTAAGAGATGCGGCGGTGTTCTTTGCCAAGGAGTCGAAATGAGATACATCTGTATCGATCGACGCCGCCATCAGTACCCAGTCAAGATGATGGGCTGGTTGCTCAAGGTCTCAAGGAGCGGCTACTACGCCTGGCGGGTGCGACCTGAGAGTCAAAGGGCGAAGACGGATCGGGAGTTCACCCGGGTCATYCGGCGSCTGCATGCYGASAGCMMGGGYRTCTAYGGCAGCCCYAAGATGYSGGMSGARCTCAAGGACGAAGGCTACYRTTGYGGCCGGCACAARGTSGCCCGATTGATGCGTTTAGCGGGWCTTAGMGGCTGTCCSAARCGGCGCTTTAAGRTCACRACSRMRYGWGAYCCGAGCCACCCGGTGGCKARGAATCTGMTCMRKCARGACTTCRCGGCCGMGGCGCCGAAYCAACGTTGGGCGTCRGACATCACCTATATCTCGACGCACCRGGGKTGGCTKTATCTGGCGGTGGTGATGGATCTMTAYTCCCGGCGCATCGTCGGYTGGTCGATGAGYCGSTGGATCAGYCGSCACYTGGTCATCGATGCGCTSTCSATGGCGATMGGYTCGCGTCGMCCTGAGMRYGTMCTGATCCATCATTCCGACCGTGGCAGCCAGTATACGAGCGATGAYTTYCGCGATGAGCTTGMGAAGCACGGYATCSARTGCAGCATGAGTGCSCGCGGCAACTGCTACGACAATGCCATCGTCGAGAGTTTCTTTGGGCTATTAAAACGGGAGCGCGTCAACCGCGTACGCTACCGAACTCGCGATGAAGCTCGGGCCGATGTGTTCGATTACATCGAGTGTTTTTACAATCGAAAACGTCGTCACGGCTATCTTGGTAACATCAGCCCGGTGACTTTCGAGGAGCGGACATTAGGTCTTTACGCAACTGTCCATTAAACCGGGGCAAAACCAAACGACCCTCAAGAGACATTCAACCGAGGGGCTTCGAATGTCGCCTTTGCGATCACAAACCAGTCATGGGTAAACAAAGACAGGTAAGGCGATTGATAGCCAAAAGTGGTCACTCGTGACTTTCAAAGAATTGCTGTAGGGTATCTGCTGTCATTCTGCGCGCATGGGCGCGCCGCAGGCAAATGTGAACAAACAAAACAAACGCCTCGACCAAAAGGGGCAACTGATGATTGATCATATGGGGATCACTGTCAGTGACATGGAAAAAAGCAAGGCATTTTATCTCCAAGTCCTGGGGGCGCCTGGTTATGTTCTTTGTAAGAACAGTCCTAGCGCAGCCAGCTTTGGCGTTAGGGAAGGCCATGGGAAAAGTGCCGATCCGGGTGGTGACTTTTGGATATCTGAAGGCCCCCCGATGACACCCCGCATCCACATCGCTTTCAATGCAGCTTCGCGAGCGGATGTCGATGTTTTCTTCGCTGCCGGTTTGGCCATCGGCGGAATTGAAAACGGCGTGCCGGGACTGCGTGCGCAATATCATCCAAACTACTATGCAGCATTTGTGCTTGATCCTGACGGGTACAATATCGAGGCAGTTTGCCATGCGAATTGATTCCGCTGGCCGATAATCGGAGACCGGTCCACGGCTTTTCTGAGGCAAGGTGTCCAGCCTGGAGTACCAGGCACACGCAATTGACCGCTAAGGGTCACTTTTCCCCGTCCAACCCGTGACCGTTCGACGGCTGCTTTCTGATCCCTAAACTGGACCCTTCCGGCGCTCGCACCGAGTAGCCGGTCTTGCCCGTTAACGGTCGTTAGTAGATCGCTGGAGGCGATACGACCGTCGTGCGGGGGCGAAACCCCGCGTCATACACGTCGGCGGAGCCGACAACTAATACATATCCACCGGATCAACATCCAACGACCACCGCACCCGTTTGCTCGCGCGTGCCGCTTCTAATCGTAGCAACCAATTATTGAGGAAATCGTGCAGCGGCCGCCGTCTGGTCGATTGCAATAGTAACTGCGCACGGTAACGGCCGGCGCGTCGTTCCATCGGCGACGGCAAAGGCTCCATAACGTCTATGCCATTGGGTGAACAACTGCAGGCCAGTTGATGCGCAAACTGTACAAACGTGAGCGCGGCGTCGGTTTTCGTCGACTCTGCGCGCAACAAGGCGAAATGCGCGAAGGGCGGATAACCTGCCTCTTGTCGCTCGTCGAGTGCTGTCTTTGCGAATGCGTCGTAGTCGTGACTGCGCAAAGCAGTGAACAATGGGTGGTCGGGGTAATAAGTCTGCACCCAGACCTCGCCGGGCTTATGGCCACGCCCAGCGCGTCCACTTACTTGCATGATCTGCTGAAACAAATGCTCACTCGCACGGAAGTCGACGCTATACAAACCCTGGTCGGCATTGAGCACACCGACAAGCGTTACGTTGGGAAAGTCATGCCCTTTCGAAAGCATCTGCGTACCCACCAGAATATCAGCATCGCCGACATCGACCTGAGACAACTTTTCTTCTAGCGCGCCCTTTCTTCGGGTGCTGTCGCGATCAATACGTACCACACATGCTTGCGGAAACAGATTCGCCAGCACAGTTTCGATGCGTTCGGTCCCTTCGCCAAGTGCGTGTAGGTTGACACCATCACAGTCGGGGCAGGTCTTTGGCATAGGTATGTCGGCACCACAGTGATGACAACACAGGCGTTGACGGTGCTTATGAAACGTTAGCTTGCCATCGCAGCGCGCGCAAGGCGCTAGCCATCCACAGTCATGGCACATGTAGACCGGCGCATAGCCACGACGATTGAGGAACAGCAGGCTTTGCTCGCGCCGATGCAGGCGCTTATCGATCTGTGCCAACAGCGGCGGTGATAGTCCGTTGTTGAGTGCCAGACGGCGCGGATCAAGTAAGTGGACCGTCGGTAGCGCTGCCGTGCGCGTACGATTCGGGAGCACCAGCTTCTCGTAACTCCCCTTGGCAACGTTTCGCAGACTGTCGAGCGACGGTGTCGCCGAACCCATAATAATAGGAATGTTCTCTCGCCGCGCGCGCATCACCGCGATGTCACGCGCGTGATAGCGAAATCCCTCCTGTTGCTTGTATGAGGTGTCGTGCTCTTCATCGACAATAATGACTCCCGGCGACTGCATAGGGGTGAATACCGCCGAACGTGTACCCAAAACTATCTGCGCCTTACCGTCACGCGCCTGCAACCAAGCGCGCAGACGTTCTTTATCGCTTAATCCAGAATGCAGCACCGCTACCGATATTGAGAAGCGAGCACGCACACGCGCCACGAGTTGTGGGGTCAACCCGATTTCTGGGACCAGCAGTAGCGCCTGCCTTTGCTGGGCTAACACCCTTGCGATAACGTTAAGATACACCTCGGTCTTGCCGCTACCGGTAATACCGTGTAGCAGGAACGCCCGAAAAGAATTCAGACTGGCCGCAATCGCATCTACTGCCGCATGTTGCGTCGCCGTTAGCACGGGTGCTGGCTCAGCCGGCGATGTTGCGCCTTCAGGCAACTCACTCTCATGGACACCAACCCAGTCCTTGGCCACGAGTTGCCGGATTGCACTAGCCCAACCACGAGAAATTGCCGCGAGTTGACTGCCATGGAGGCCAGTGGGTGTATCAGCCAACACCCTTAGTATTCTTCTTTGCAGCGGCGCCCGCTTGAGTTGGCTTAGATCGACATCAGCGCCGGCCGGTGTCAGTGACCAAACAGATAAACCTTTGACAGCGAGGTCTTGTCCTTGGCGCAGCGCCGACGGTAGTGCCGTTTTTAACACCTCGCCGAGCGGATGGTGATAATAATCCGCCGCCCATTGCAACAGACTCAACATCGAAGTAGACAACACCGGCTCGCGATCGAGAATTTGCAAAACTGATTTGAGGCGCGCCTGCTCTACCGGACTTTCGTCCAATGCACGGATCAATACACCTACCAATTCACGGTGACCAAAAGGTACCCGTACCCGCATCCCGGGCGAGGCAGCGGACATTGGTTCAGGAACGATGTAATCGAAGCAGCGCCGAAGCGGCGTTGGTACCGCGACCCGAAACACAGACGCCGATGTAGTCATGCCGGCGAATGTATCACAGCCGCTAGCCCATGCCGGGGGTATGGCTAACTAGTTGTCACAAAAAGACAAAGGGCTTTACTAACAGGTGCTGTGATGAACCTGTGGATAACAGTGTTGATAAGTGCGCGGCGCCCGCCTGAAACGGGGGCTTTTTGACTGGCCGCTGCATTTTGCTGAAAAAATAATCTCCCTGACGATATCTTTTAAATTCAATGCATTAAAGTACCCTCAGCGCGACAACGCAGATCGCCGACCACCACCATCATGGCGCCTACCCCATGGGCGTGGGCTTGTGTATATGTGACCGACCAGATTGATGCATAGGCCGACGAGCGGTTAGTGGATGGCGACTAGGCGCTACGCCGATTGAGATGCTTCAGATCTCACAGGTAGTGGCGCAACAGTTCAACAAACAAGAATGAGGGCATGCACATTGGAAAGCATGAAATTCTGCCCCAAGTGTGGACAAGCATCATTTATGCCTTCGCCGAAGTCTTTCTCGTGCGAAGAATGTGGGTTTACGTTGTTTATAAACGCAGTCGCAGCGGTCGCAGCGATAATCCAATACGATGATTCGATCTTAGCTACCGTGCGAGCTGAAGATCCTGATGCCGGTAAACTCGATTTGCCTGGCGGATTTGTGGATCACGGGGAAACAGCTGAACAAGCCCTCAGGCGCGAGCTAGAAGAGGAACTGAACCTCAAGGAAATTATGCCATCTTACTTTGGCACCTATCCAAACATCTATCCCTACGGATCCGTCACCTATCATACTTTGGATCTGATTTTCACTGTCAAGCTACGCACGATGCCAGACATCACTCCCGCAGATGATGTTGCGTCGATTAAGTGGATTAAGAAATCCCATTTAGAGATTCAGCAGTTTGCGTTCTCCTCAATCAGAGCCGCGCTCTCGGAATTTACCAAGACTGCGTAGCATCAACTTTGACTGTCCGGCTGCGGGGCCAGATCGTCAGCAACCTAGAGCGGGCGTGGGAGGTTACGGGTGGGAGTGAGGATCAACTAACGGGGATGATCGTGCAGAGTTCCCAGATGGCGGCGGGGCAATTCAAAGAGAGCCAGTGACGCGCACCTCCCCCCATCGTGTGAGGCAGCGCCTCTAGATAATCACCTCCAATTTCCCGGATAAACGGTCTGCTCAAGGGGCAGCGGTGCTCAAATCGACGCGTGCAGTCACGCTACAAACCATCCGTCCGTGATAATCGGGCGCGCATCCGTTACTAATTCTATTTGCGAAAAAATGATCTAGGCTTTTATGGATAAAACCAAAATGCGGGGCTTGCTTTACCGCAGGCACGCGCTTTTTGTCTCCAAGGCATCCGTGAAACCACGGTATGCCGATGCACAACTAGGGA
>LXTK01000264.1 GCA_001643475.1 Proteobacteria bacterium SPGG2
GGCCGATTGCCCGTGAACCGGCTAATGAGCGACCATCTTGGTTTTGATGATTTGAATGCGGCATTCGATCGCCTCGCGTCGGGCCGTACCGTCCGCCAGATCCTCATGCCCACAGGCGCCTAGGGAAAAACCAATGCCTTTGCCAACATCTACACACGCCCGCCAGGATCAGCCTTAATGATGGCCTTTGGCACACGGCGCGTGGACGCTGCATAATGTCGCTCATGATTAAGGTCTTGCTGCTCCTAGAGGCGCGGGATCGGACAAAACGAACAAACTGGAGGGAATTAACGTGAACCTGAATACTGCGACTGTGAACCTGAGTGACACGGCGCTATTTCGTGAGCGCTGTTACATCGATGGCGCGTGGGTGGATGCGCAGGATGGCGCCGTCATCGAAGTCAACAATCCGGCCACCGGCAGCGTCCTAGGCACGGTGCCTGCGTTGGCTACTGAAGATACGCGTCGCGCTATCGCTGCCGCCGATGCGGCCTGGCCCGAGTGGCGGGCGATGACCGGTAAGGAACGCGCGGTCATCCTGCGCAGATGGTTCGAGCTCATGATGGAAAACCAGGAGGATCTGGCGGTCCTCATGACTACGGAGCAGGGTAAGCCGCTCGCGGAATCCCGGGGCGAGATCGCCTATGCCGCCTCGTTCATAGAATGGTTCGCCGAGGAGGGCAAGCGGGTCTACGGCGATACCATGCCGCATCCGCTGCGCGGTAAGCGTATCGTCGTGCTGAAACAACCGATTGGTGTGGTCGCCGCGATCACGCCGTGGAACTTTCCGGCGGCCATGATTACGCGTAAGTGTGCACCGGCACTGGCCGCCGGTTGTACCGTTGTGAGCAAGCCGGCATCACAAACACCGTATACGGCACTTGCGCTCGCAGAGTTGGCAGAACGCGCAGCAATGCCCAAGGGCGTATTCAATGTAATCACCGGACCGTCGGCGGTGATCGGGGCTGAACTCACGAGCAATCCGACCGTACGAAAGCTCGGCTTCACGGGTTCGACCGAGGTAGGCAAGGCGCTCATGGCCCAGTGTGCAGGCACGGTCAAGAAGGTGTCGTTGGAACTCGGCGGCAACGCACCATTCATTGTCTTCGACGATGCAGACCTCGACGCTGCCGTCGCTGGTGCCATGGCATCGAAATATCGGAATACCGGTCAGACCTGCGTGTGCGCGAACCGGGTTCTGGTGCAAGATGCCGTCTACGATGCGTTCGCCGAAAAGATGGTGGATGCGGTGGGCAAGCTCAAGGTAGGCAACGGTCTCGAGGATGGCGTGCAACAAGGGCCGCTAATCGACATGCGCGCGGTGGAGAAGGTGGAATTCCATATAGCGGACGCTACCCAAAAGGGCGCACAAGTTGTCGCCGGCGGTTCACGCCACACCCTTGGCGGAACTTTCTTCGAGCCCACGCTGTTGACGCAGATGACGCCGGCGATGGCGGTTGCGAACGAAGAAACGTTTGGTCCGGTAGCGCCGTTGTTCCGCTTTCACGACGAAGAGGAAGCGATTCGTATGGCAAACGACACGGAGTTCGGGCTCGCCGCCTACTTTTACAGTCGCGACATCGGCTGCATCTGGCGCGTGTCGGAGGCGCTGGAGTACGGCATTGTTGGCGTTAACGAGGGCATCATCTCTAACGAAGTGGCACCCTTCGGCGGTATGAAAGAGTCAGGCATCGGACGCGAAGGTTCGAGGTACGGCATAGATGAGTTTCTGGAGATCAAGTATCTGTGTATGGGGGGGATCGACAAATAGATACATCGTGTCGCCAGTGTCACTGCACAATCGGGGTTTCACTAGTCGGCTCACGCTGACACCGGCGATCGCGAGCCGAGTTCCGACTCACGACTTACGGTTCACGATTCACGAGTGTCTAGCAACCAGTCACGGATGACGTCGATCTGGTCTTTCGCCATTAGTGCCGGCGCGTGACCGACGCCGGGCAATTCCACGAGCTGCGTGCGCGGACCTCGCGTCTGCATTTCTTCGGCGATCTCCGCGGGCAGCACGTCGGATTCCGTTCCGCGAAGTAGCAGGATCGGGCAACCGATCTGGTCCCACACCGCCCACAAGTCCATGTCTTCGAGGGGCGCAGTCGTGAAGTGCAACGCGATGGCGGGGTCATACATAAGGGCGTAACGGCCGTCTTCTGTTTTGTGTGCACTATGACGGGTGAGGTGCCCCCATTGTTTATCCGTTAGCGGCCCAAATCCCGCGTGGACCTCACGCAAGTGAGCTTCGACATCGGCAAGACTCTCAAAGCGCGGGTCAGTGCCCACGTATTGCGCAATACGCTCTAGGGCCGCCTTGGGAATGAAGGGACCGATGTCATTGATGATAAGCCGCCGGATTGGTGTATCTGGTAGGGCGGCGAGCAACATGCCGATGAGGCCGCCCATGGATGTGCCCAGCCAGTCCACGTGCTCCACATCCAGCCGCGCGATGAGTGCGGCCATATCGACGTCATAGGTCGCGTAGATATAGTCCTCCTTGACCTTAAGCCACTCACTGTGTCCACGTCCGACGATATCGGGACACACTACTCGGTAGTCTTCCGCGAGCGCCTTGGCCAAGAAATCAAAGTCCCGTCCATTACGGGTGAGGCCGTGCACGCAAATCAATACGCGCTCGTTGTCTGGATCTCCCCATTCGGTGTAGGCAATCTTGTGAAATGCGTGGGCACTAATACTTAGGAAACTGCTCGTTTGCATGGTTTAGAAAACGACAGAGGATTGTTCTTGTTGGCAAGGGATAGCTTACACAGTTTTTGCCGTTGGCAGAACCGTTGTCACGGCTGCGAGGTGTCGTATCAGCGCTGGACGCCACTACAGAACGCTAGGTTACCCTGGCGCGGTGTGCCGCCTATTGGAAAAGATCTTGCTGGCAGCGGGGCCGTGAGCGCTGTCTTATTTTTCTACGCCGCGGATACCGACGCCTGCATGGTGGGTGTCTCCGCTTGGCGTAGACTGTGCACCTCGTTTAACGCTACGGACAGCATCGCAAAATCCACGGCGTCGCTCGCCTGTAGATCCGAGACGCGCTCCATGAAGCGATCAACGACGAACTGATTGTCTAAGACCCACGTATCGACCATCGCCTTGGCGCCAACCGTACTCTTGCTGATATTCAACACTTCCGTTGTAAGGTGACGTTGCTGGATGTGTAGATCATTGCGTAACGCTGACCTCGCCAGCGTATGCCAATGATTTCTCACCTTTAAACCCGCGATCTGTTCGCGTAACCACTGCAATTCCAGTCGTGCCCCAAGGGCAAAGTAGAGCGCCGCAACCCTTGGCACGTTGCGTCTACTAGCCTTTGACACCTCGACAATATCTAATGCAGATGACAGGGCAACTAGCCCAGCGATACGCTCAGCCAATGCGCTGGGCACGTTTTCGGAAGAAAAGTGCTTGTATCGCTGCTTCAGGTCGAGCCTGTTGACGGCGGCTAGCGGTTTGGGCAGGCTCTCCGCCAGCTCACGAACACCCCCTTTGAAATACGACACCGTGGTGGCAATGTCTAGTGGCGGTCGGCGATTTCGTAACAACCAAAGGGTCGCACGTTCGATAAGCCCTCCCGTATCGGTCAGCAAGGCCATCTGCATCTGCGCCGTTACTTTGTTATCTAACGACTCGATCTCTGTCCAAAGGTCGTGGATGTTAAAGATCTCGTGGGCGGCGGCGTAGGCGCGCGCGATATCGGGGGCCTCTGCCCCGCTCTCTTCGCGCATTCGAAAGGCAAATGTGGGGCCAGCGCGATTGACCATGCTATTGATAATGTGCGTAGCGATTATTTCCCTTCTTAGCCGATGATTGTACATCTCCGAGCTAAAGCGCTCGCCCAGGCGTTTGGGAAAATGGCGCGGCAACTCGTTGGACAAATAAGGATCCTCCGGCACATCGGAGGACAACAGTTCTTCGTACAGCGTCATCTTGCTGTAGGCAAACAACACCGAGATCTCGGGTTTGGTGAAGCCTTCTTGCGCCGCCTGCCGATCGGCAATGATCTTGTCGCTTGGTAGAAATTCTCCTTCACGGTCCAGTTTTCCAAGGCGCTCCAGGTGGCGCATGAAACGGGTGTGCTCTGCAAACAAGGCCGGTGCCTGCATTGTGGCGATACTTATCGCCTGTGACTGACCGTAGTTGTCCCCCAATACCAATTGTGCAACCTCGTCGGTCATGCTCGCGAGTAGGTTGTTACGCTGCTTTTGAGTCATATCGCCGCTTGCGACGACTTGATTCAACAAGATCTTGATATTGACCTCATGGTCCGAGCAATCGACACCAGCGGAATTGTCGATGAAATCTGTATAGACTTTGCCGCCTTTACGTGCATATTCGGTGCGGCCTAACTGTGTCAAACCAAGGTTACCGCCTTCGCCAACGACGCGGCAGCTAAGATCTCTACCGTTGACGCGAACGGCATCGTTGGCGCGGTCGGCTGCATCCATATGGGTCTCAGACTCAGCCTTCACATAAGTGCCGATGCCGCCATTCCACAGCAGATCTACCGGCGCCTTGAGCATCGCGTTGACCAAGTCATTGGGCGCCATATGATTGACGTCAACACGCAGCAATTGCCGTACCTCGGCAGAAAGCGGTATCGACTTGGCGCTGCGCTCAAAGATCCCACCACCCTTGGAGATAAGCTCTTGGTTGTAGTTGCGCCAGCTCGATCGAGGTAGGTTAAATAGACGTTCGCGTTCGCGATAGGAAGCCTCTGGATCTGGATCGGGATCGAGAAATATATGCAGATGGTTAAACGTGCCCACCAGCTTAATATGTCTAGACAACAACATACCGTTGCCGAACACGTCGCCAGCCATGTCGCCAATCCCCATCACGGTGAAGTCTGTACTCTGGATGTCGATACCCAATTCTCGGAAGTGTCGCTTTACCGACTCCCAACCCCCGCGCGCCGTGATGCCCATCTTCTTATGGTCGTAGCCGGCGGAACCACCAGAGGCGAAGGCATCGCCGAGCCAGAGCCCGTAGTCCTTGGCCACGCCATTGGCGATATCAGAAAACGTGGCAGTACCCTTGTCAGCAGCGATCACCAGGTAGGGGTCATCTTCGTCGTACCGCACCACATCTTTGGGCGGAACTACTGTATCGCCCTGCAGGTTGTCGGTGATGTCGAGCATGCCGGAGATGAAAGTTGTGTAGCACGCCACAACCTCTTTTGCGAGCGCTTCACGATCACCACCAACCGGTGGTTGTTTAACGACAAAGCCACCCTTTGATCCAACGGGCACAATCACTGCGTTCTTAACCATCTGGGCCTTCATGAGCCCCAACACCTCTGTGCGGAAATCCTCACGCCGATCCGACCAGCGCAGTCCACCACGGGCAACTTTGCCACCACGAAGATGTACCGCTTCGGTTCGCGGCGAAAACACGAAGATCTCGAACATCGGTTTTGGCAGTGGCATGTTGTCAATACGCTCGGGGTCGAGCTTGAACGACAAATATGGTTTTGGTTGGCCGTCACTTTGCTTTTGAAAAAAGTTCGTACGTAGTGTCGCCTGAATTACGTTTAAGAAGCTACGGAGGATACGATCCTCATCTAGACTAGCGACCGAGTCGATATGTTGTTCAATCTGAGAGAGCAGATCGGCCACCCGGGCTTCGGCTTTGTCGGCGCGCGCCGGATCAAATTGCGCGCGGAATAAATCAACGAGCAAACGAGCGATATTCGCATGATTAGTAAGCGTTTCCACCATGTAGGTGCGACTAAAGGGCACACGAATTTGTAAGAGATATTTGCAGTAGGCTCGTAACACCACAGTCCCACGCCAACTCAACCCGGCGCTAAGCACGAGTCGATTGAAGCCGTCGTTTTCAACTAAACCGCGCCAGATACGGGTGAATGCGTCTTGGAACGTCTCGCCAACTTCATCGAGATCGACCTCGAGGCCTTGGGTGTGGACCATATTGAACTCATGGATCCATACGGGACTCCCATCTCGACGCCTAACCTCGTAAGGACGTTCTCCGATTACCTTTAGCCCCATGTTTTCAATCATCGGTAAGGCATCCGAAGGCGGGATAGGTTTGCCGCTAGAGAATAGCTTCAAGCGAACACCACCTTCAGTTTCGACCAACGGTCTGTAGAACGAAATCCCCAGTTCGTCGGTATCACGGATAGATTCCATACGTTCGATGTCTATGGCAGCAGTTCGCGCCGCAAAGTCTTCACGATAGCCACCCGGAAACGCATCGCTATAGTTTCGCAATAGCACGTTGCCTTTCTCTTCGCCATAGCGCTCGGTCAATGTGTCACGTAGATTGTCTTGCCATGATCGTGCCGCCTCGATAATGCGCGCCTCAACCTCGTTGACGTCATAATCGACGCGGCTGGTAGGATCCGTATGGACAACGTAGTGAATCCGCGCCAAAATAGATTCGGAGAACATCGTATCGAACTCGACGCCTATCCCACTGAACGCTTCTAACAAGATCCCCTGGATACGCATGCGCAACTCACGGTTGTAGCGTTCACGTGGCACGTAAACCATGCATGAGTAGAAGCGAGCGTAGGCATCACGGCTGACGAACAAGCGAATGCGTTGGCGCTCCTGCAACTCCAGGATTCCCATCGCGCTACTAAACAATTCGTCCTCGGATATCTGGAACAAGGTATCACGCGGATAGGTTTCGATAACGTTCTGCAGCGCCTTACCGGCGTGGCTGTTCGATCGCAATTTGGAGCGATCCATTATGCGCTTGGTCTTTTGGCGCAAAAACGGAATCTTACGTGGATTTCGGCTATATGCCGCAGAGGTGAAGAGTCCGAGAATGCAGTGCTCACCATTCGGTTTACCCTTGGCATCGAAACGCTTAACGCCGATAAAATCCATATACGCCGGACGATGCACCGTAGCGCGAGAGCTTGCCTTGGTGACGACAAGAAGTTGTTTCGAACGACCGTACTCTTGCGTTTCTGTCGGTAGCACCGAGAATGTTTCTTTCTGCGAGCCTTTTAGGATTCCCAATGTGGACCCCGGCGCAAGTTGAAGTTGACCATTCGCCTTTTTGAGGTCGTATTCGCAATATCCCAAGAACGTAAAGTGATCGCCCTCGATCCATCGACAGAATGCCTGCGCTTCCTCGATTTCATCTTTGGCGAGCGGCGGTGGATTTTCATCCAGTTCACGTATGATATCGAGCACCTTCTCGCGTATGGCCTTCCAATCCGTGCAYGCCCGATTCACATCCTCGAGTACAAGTAGRATTTCGGTCGCCAGCKTCTCCRATACCGGCGTCTCGGTCTGTTTGTCTACTTGAAAGTGCATAAAGGACTCTGCTGTCCCATCCTTGCTTTCGGCCGCTGGCAATATGTCGAGCAACTTGCCTTGGGCATTGCGGCGCACGGACACAACGGGGTGGATGGTTAGATGTATAGTGAGTCCATAACGATTTAGCGCCATGGAGGCAGAATCGACGAGAAAAGGCATATCGTCGGTGACGATCTCGACGATCGTGTGGGAGGATTGCCAACCATGTTTTTCGAATTGTGGATTGTAGACCCGGACCTTTGCTTCGCCGGGTGAGCGTTGGCGCGCCAGCTGCCAATGGGCCAATGCGGCGCCGCTAAGATCGAGGATATCTTGCTTTAATAGATCGTCCGGCGACACCCAAAGGTAGTATTGGCGCAGAAACGCTTCTACCTGTTTGATTTGTCCTTTGGGTAGTTTCTTCTGGGCGTGTGAAACTACCTTGTCGGTGAGTTCGGCGGTTCTGCCCGATGGTTGTAGCGACATTGCTCTCTCCGTTTGTCGGCAGGCTGATGCCCCCTGTTCTTGTTAGCGGAAATCATTATGGATAATGGCGCAAAAAACGTCCACCGCATAGGCGAAGTCGCCCGCAAATAGGGCCGTTTGCCTACGGCTCATACCTCCGTAGAGTGTGTGGGCCAACCGTAAGGGATGTGTACCGGCCAATGACGGCCCCGAGTCTAGGGTTGGCGCTGAGAGGCCATGGGCCTGGTCATGATCGATACCCTTGGTAGAATCTTACACGCGCGGTGTTAAGTCGACCCGAATGGCCCCGAGCCTAGCGTCTTCGCGCGGCAGATTCTCGCATTGACGGAAGAGGACAGGCACCAGTGATCACGCCACTTTGGACACCTGCCGATGAGCGGGTAACGCAAGCTAATCTGACGGCATTCACGCACGCCGTCAGCCGTGATTGGGACACGARARTCTCTGACTRCGCGGCTTTGTACAATTGGTCCATCGAAGAGCCCGRGCGGTTTTGGCGCTCSGTGTGGACATTTGCCGATATTATCGCCGAACGTCRAGGCGACGTTGTGCTWCAAGGGRCTGCAATGCCGGGTRYGCAGTGGTTTCCAGAGGCCCGCCTGAACTTTGCGGARAACCTTTTGCGACGGAAGGATGCTGCGCCCGCAATCATTTTTCGCGGCGAARACCGATTAGAGCGATCCATTAGTCATGGCGAACTTTACGATGAGGTATCACGATTGACGCAGGCGCTACGTGACCTRGGGGTTGGGCCTGGAGATCGAGTGGCGGGTTATCTGCCGAATATGCCGGAGGCGGTGAGTGCAATGCTGGCGACCGCCGCCATCGGCGCCGTTTGGTCCTCGTGTTCACCTGATTTTGGTGTACAAGGTGTAATCGACCGATTTGGCCAAATTGAACCAAAGGTTTTGTTCAGCCCGGACGATACGGCACACTTACTGGACCCGATCGGACAAGCGTACCTGTTATTCTTTATCCGGCGGGCGATTTGGAGTCAACGAGAAGAAAGCAGAGCCACAATTCGCTGCACCACCGAAATAAACAACAACGGAGGATCTTACCGTGAGTCAGCTATCAAGCATCCAGGAAAACGAAGCGTCGGGCGAAGTTGCCGCGATCTTTGAGGAAATTCAACGGGAGCTGGGGATCCCGTTCGTACCCAATATCGACAAGACGYYGGCGATTTCGCCGAAGCTGCGACTGTCTTTACTCACCGTACGGTTGTCGCCCATGACGTAATACGTACCGGGGTAAAGAACCCTCTCGAGGTCCGTCGATTCGTCGGCTTCGCGCACGGACTCGCTGATGTAATCCTCTTCGATAAGCTTGTTGTTCACATAGACGAAGCCTCGATCCACCGAAACAATGACGGAGTCACCCTCGTTCGCCCCCTCCTTGGCGTGCGCGAGACGGTGGGCTTGGAGATCGATGGCCTCACGCGCAAGCTCCTGGCAATGGCGCGGGACAATGACGCTTGCCGCCGGCTCATGACCGTACCGGGAATAGGGCCGATGAACGCCCTGGCTTTCTGTGCCGCGATCGATAATCCGACGCGCTTCAAACGATCAAGAAGCGTTGGCGCCTACTTCGGGCTAACGCCGCGCCGCTATGCATCAGGTGAGGTCGACTGGACCGGCCGGAYCCGGTGGTGGCTCTGGCCCTCCTTGACACTCCATCGGCCTCCTGATAGGGTTCCCCGCGCTATCATCCCCCTTTCTTCAGCGCCAAGGAATCCATATTCAATGACAGAAAAGACCCAGGGAGCCGAACCGCGACCTCGGGTGAGCATCCAGGGGCTTCAGAGCCCGGTGCTGGCGGAACTGGACCGGGTGCAGGAGGAGTTGAGCCGATTCTTCGTTTCCGACGTGGCGCTGATCAACGAAATCTCCAAGCACATGCTTCAGTCCAACGGGAAGCGCTTTCGCCCGACCTTGCTTCTCCTCTCCAACCGGCTCAAGGGCCCGTCTTCCCCGGAGGCGGTGATCGCCGCCACCATCGTGGAGTTGGTTCACACCGCAACCCTGGTTCATGACGATTCCATCGATCGCTCGTTCCTCCGCCGGGGGATCCGGACCGTCAACAGCCTCTGGAACGACCAGACCTCGGTGATCATGGGGGACTATCTGTACTCCAAGGCGTTCTTCCTTCTCACCGAGTACGGTCTTTTCGAGGTCATGAACATCCTGGCCATCGACCTGGCGTCCGAGACGGCCTTCGACATCACGGGTGACGAGCTGACCGTGCTGGGTTCGATCGCGAACATCGATCTGCCGGCCGTCGAAGCGCTCGCGCCGGTCGAGACCCTGGGCT
>LXTK01000141.1 GCA_001643475.1 Proteobacteria bacterium SPGG2
CGGCAGCAGAAACACCAAACTTGTCCTCCATATCCTTGATCAGTTCCGATAATTCAAGAACCGACATAGCGGAAACGGACTTAAGAATTTGTTCTCTTGTTGCTGACATGACTTACTCTCCTCGAAATAAAAACCTAGTACCAAGTTGGAAGTTGCAAGTTACAAGTACAAATAAGACAAACCGATCTCTGCGCATGCAGTTCTTTGCTACTTGCCATTTGTCACTTGCTACTCGCCGTTTCTTTACTGTCTCGCACAGCAGCAAGCGTGCGAACAAACTTACTTGGCACTTCGTTCAGAACTCGAACGAATGACTGTATAGGCGCCTGCATTGTGCCCAGCAGTTGCGCCAACAATTGCTCACGACCCGGTAGTTTCGCGAGCGTGTCCAGCTCAGCAGCGGATATCAGTTTCCCGCCCATAGCAGCTACTTTGACCCGCAGCAGCTTGTTGTCCTTGGCGAACTTGCTTAAGACCTTCGCAACCGCAACCGGATCTTCGCCGGCAGCCAACGCCACAGGCCCGACAAACTCCTCCTTCAGGCACTCGAACCGGGACCCCTCCACCGCGCGTCGCGCCAGGTTATTCTTGATTACCCGAAGATAGACCTGCGACTCGCGTGCCTGTCGGCGCAGATCGGTCATCTGCGCCACGGTCAACCCACGGTATTCAGCAAGTGCCACTGCCTGTGCCCCGGCTAAGACATTAGACACGCTTTGCACCAGCGCCTTTTTTTTCTCAAGACTCAAGCCCATAAAATCTCCCCACCCTTAGAGCGAATAGCTATCTAGTTGCACACCCGGCCCCATGGTCGTCGATAGAGTGACTCTCTCTATATAGGTTCCCTTGGCGTTCGGTGGCCTAGCCTTGCGCAGAGCCTCCATAAGCGTGGTTAGGTTCTCCTTAAGCGCATCGACCTCAAACGAAGCCTTACCGATGGAGCAATGAATGATGCCGGCTTTGACATTGCGGTATTGCACTTGCCCCGCCTTGGCGTTTTCCACCGCCTTGGCCACTTTCGGTGTGACCGTACCTACCTTAGGGTTCGGCATGAGTCCGCGCGGTCCTAGGATCTGACCCAGCTTGCCGACGATTTTCATCGCATCCGGTGTGGCGATAGCAATATCAAAGTCGAGCTTGCCACTCTTGACGTCATCTGCGAGGTCCTGCAATCCAACAATATCGGCGCCTGCTTGCTTTGCTTCCTCCGCTTGTTCGCCTTCGGCGAATACCGCGACGCGTACCTTTTTCCCGGTGCCGCGCGGCATCACCGTCATGCCACGCACGTTTTGATCAGACTTGCGGGCATCAATACCCAAATTAACCGCCACGTCGACCGATTCATCGAACTTGCAGCTGGCCGTCTCCTTGACCAGCTTTAGGGCCTCATCTATCCCAACGGGCTGGGTGCTGTCTTTACCTTCCCGGAGACGTCTCATTCGTTTGCCGGCCTTTGCCATTTGTTATACCTCCTCGGTTTCGATGCCCATGCTGCGGGCACTGCCGGCGATAATCCGTACCGCCTGATCGATGTCGTAGGCGTTCAGATCCACCATCTTCACCTTTGCAATCTCTTCCAATTGGGCGCGCGTAACCTTTCCTACTTTCTCGCTATGAGGTGTTCCGCTGCCCTTCTCTACCCCAGCCGCCTTTTTCAGAAGATAAGACGCGGGTGGCGTCTTGCGAATGAAGGTAAAGCTCTTATCACTAAAAACTGTGATGACCACCGGAATCGGTAGGCCTGGCTCCATGCCCTGGGTATCGGCATTAAAGGCCTTGCAGAACTCCATAATATTGAGTCCATGTTGGCCCAAGGCCGGACCTACCGGCGGGCTCGGATTCGCCTGACCGGCCAGGACCTGTAACTTAATGTATACATCTATTTTCTTTGTCTTCTTTGCCATTTTCTAGTTAGTCGTCAGTCGTGAGTTACAAAGACTTTCTTACGGTTTACGATTCACTGTTTACAGTTCACGGATCACAGTTCACAAACTTCAGCCCTTCTCTACCTGACTGAAATCTAGCTCGACCGGTGTTAGCCGTCCGAAAATCGAAACATTGACACGCAGTTTGTTCTTATCGTAATTGACGTCTTCCACCGTACCGTTGAAATCCTCAAACGGGCCATCGATAACGCGAACCTGCTCGCCCGCGGCAAAAGAGAATTTGGGGCGTGGTTTTTCTACGCCCTCCTTAACTTGCTGCAGAATCCCCTCCGCTTCTTTGTCGGAGATCGGGGTCGGTTTTAGCCCGGAACCACCGATAAACCCACTCACCTTAGGCACGCTCTTAACCAGGTGCCAGGTATCGTCGTCCATTTCCATCCTGACCAATACATAGCCCGGAAAAAACTTACGCTCAGTGGTACGCTTCTGGCCCCGCTTCAACTCGACAATTTCTTCGGTCGGCACCAAGATCTCGTCAAACTTATCCTCCGCCCCAGCATGCTTAATATGCTCTTGTAGCGACCGTGCTACGTGCTTTTCGAAACCCGAGAACGCCTGTACAACGTACCAACGCATAGCCATCATTGTGAGTCCTGCCGGATCAACTCGGCTTCCTGAAACTTATCCTCCGCCCCAGCATGCTTAATATGCTCTTGTAGCGACCACCTGACCTGTTTGTCGAAACCCGAGAACGCCTGTACAACGTACCAACGCATAGCCATCATTGCGAATCCGGCCGAACCAACAAAGTGACCGCCTTCTGCAGCCCCAAATCAATAATCCATAGAAACAGCGCTACGACGATAACCAACGCAACCACCACAAGCGTCACTTGTGTGGTTTCCTTCCGGGTTGGCCACACGACCTGGCGTAGCTCCCGCAGAGAGCCGCGTGCAAATTCCCTCGCGTTTCGACCTGGCTCAGTTTGAAGTACCACCGCTACCGCCAGCCCCGCCGCTACCAACACACCGAGCACCCGTACAAGCTCAGACTGGTCACCAAAATAATAGAAACCGGCTATGCCGATAAACACGATCAGCAGCGCTACAAGCAATTTCAGATGATCCAGATTCAAAGCAAACCTCGAGGCGACTCACTGGCAGGCCAGGAGGGAATCGAACCCCCAACCTTCGGTTTTGGAGACCGACGCTCTGCCAATTGAGCTACTGGCCTAGTTCCGTCAAACGTGACCCGCAAACCGTGAATCGCGAAATGCAACGGCCTTTCCAAAGATCGTAACACCAACTTGTTGCCACTAACGACTCGCCGCTCACGACTCACTCCAGTATCTTCGATACCACCCCCGCCCCGACCGTGCGACCACCTTCGCGGATGGCGAAGCGTAGACCGTCTTCCATGGCGATGGGAGCGATGAGCGATACCGTCACGCGTACATTATCCCCGGGCATCACCATTTCGGTGCCCTGGGGGAGTTCGACCGCACCGGTGATATCGGTGGTACGGAAGTAGAATTGCGGCCGGTAGCCGTTAAAGAAGGGGGTATGGCGCCCACCTTCTTCCTTGGACAACACATAGACCTCGGCCTCGAATTTGGTGTGCGGGGTAATCGAACCGGGTTGGGCCAGGACTTGGCCACGCTCGATATCCTCGCGCTTGATCCCTCTTAATAGGACTCCCACGTTATCCCCGGCCTGGCCTTGATCCAGCAACTTCCTGAACATCTCGACCCCGGTGACGATGGTTTTTTCGGTGTCTTTGATACCGACGATCTCGACTTCCCCGCCGACCTTGATCACCCCCCGTTCGACCCGGCCGGTGGCCACGGTACCACGCCCGGAGATGGAAAAGACGTCTTCCACTGGCATCAGGAAGGCACCATCGATCGCGCGTTGCGGCTCGGGGATATAGGAATCTAGGGCCTCGGCGAGCTTGAAAATGGAGGCCTCGCCGAGTTCACCGCTGTCTCCCTCTAGGGCCTTTAAGGCACTGCCGACGATGACGGGCGTGTCATCGCCGGGGAATTCATATTTGGTCAGAAGCTCGCGCACTTCCATATCGACCAGCTCTAAGAGCTCTTTGTCATCGACCATGTCGGCCTTGTTGAGATAGACGACGATGTAGGGCACGCCCACTTGGCGGGCGAGCAGAATATGCTCACGGGTCTGCGGCATGGGGCCATCGGCGGCCGAGACCACCAGGATGGCGCCATCCATTTGGGCAGCGCCGGTGATCATGTTTTTGATGTAATCGGCATGCCCCGGACAGTCCACGTGGGCATAGTGGCGATTCTCGGTCAGATACTCGACATGGGCGGTGGCAATGGTAATGCCGCGTTCCCGCTCTTCGGGGGCATTGTCGATTTGATCAAACGATGTGACATCCCCGCCATATTTCGCCGCTAACACCTTGGTCATGGCCGCAGTTAAGGTGGTCTTACCATGATCAACGTGACCAATCGTACCCACATTCATATGGGGTTTTGTGCGTTCGAATTTTGCCTTAGCCACCGTGGGTTCCTCAGCTTGCTTTGCGGATAACAGCCTCGGCCACATTGGTCGGGGCCGAGGCATACTTTTTGAATTCCATCGTATAGGTCGCACGCCCTTGTGTCGCCGACCGTAGTGCGGTCGCGTACCCGAACATTTCCGCCAATGGCACTTCGGCGCGGATAACCTTACCGGCCGGCGCATCTTCCATACCGTGAATCGCCCCGCGGCGTGAACTCAGATCACCGTTGACGGCACCCATATACCCCTCGGGCGTAACAACCTCGACGGCCATAATCGGTTCCAACAGTACCAAGCTGGCTTTCACGGCGCCATTACGGAAACACCGACTGGCCGCCATCCTAAAGGCGGTTTCGGACGAATCCACTTCATGATAAGAACCGTCAAAGAGCGTCACCTTCACATCGACCATGGGATAACCGGCCAACACACCGCCTTCCATCGCGTCCTGGACGCCCTTGCGAACCGCGGGTATGTATTCGCGCGGCACCGCGCCACCCTTAATGGCATCGACAAACTCGAAACCTTCGCCCGACGGTTGCGGTTCCAGGCGCAAATAGACATGGCCATATTGCCCGCGGCCGCCGGTTTGCTTGACGTATTTTGTCTCCTGCGTAACCTCTCTGCCGATTGTCTCGCGATAGGCTACTTCTGGTCTGCCAACATTGGCATCAACACTGAATTCGCGTTTCATGCGATCGACAATGATCTCCAGGTGCAACTCGCCCATGCCAGAGATTATCGTTTGCCCCGATTCCTCATCGCTAGATACGCGAAAAGATGGATCCTCCTGTGCCAAACGTGAGAGTGCCACGCCCATCTTCTCTTGATCCGCCTTGGTCCGCGGCTCAACCGCCTGCGAGATCACTGGTTCTGGAAACTCCATACGTTCCAAAGTAATCACGCTATTGACAGCGCACAGCGTGTCACCAGTAGTTACATATTTGATACCAACGGCCGCGGCGATATCGCCCGCCCGAACCTCTTTGATGTCCTCTCGACTGTTGGCATGCATCTGCAGCAAACGCCCCACCCGTTCTTTCTTACGCTTAACAGGGTTGTACACACTGTCACCGGATTTCGTTACGCCAGAATAGACGCGGAAAAAGACAAGCTGGCCGACGTAGGGGTCAGTAGCGATCTTGAACGCTAGGGCGGCAAACGGCTCGTTATCATCTGCACGCCGCTCAGCCGTGGTCTGATCCTTGTTGTCCAAAATGCCCTTCATCGGAGGCACATCAACTGGCGACGGCATGTAGTCGAGCACCGCGTCCAGCAACGCTTGCACGCCTTTATTCTTGAACGCCGAACCACACAATACGCAAACGGCCTCGTTGGCCAGTGTCCGCGCGCGAAGACCCGCTTTAATGTCCGCCTGAGAGAGCTCGCCCTCACCGAGATACTCGTCCATGAACTCTTCGTTGGCCTCGGCCGCCGCTGCTACCATCTGCTCGCGCCACTTGTTACACTCCTCGACCATATCTGCCGGGATATCGCGTTCTTCGAACTGGACACCAAGATTCGAGTCATCCCAATAGATGGCTTTCATCTTAACCAGATCGACAACGCCTTTAAATTTGTCCTCAGCCCCAATGGGTAGTTGAATCGGAATAGCGTTAGCGCCTAGACGGTCCTTGATTTGGCCTACGACTCGAGCAAAATCCGCACCCGCACGATCCATTTTGTTTATGAAGGCAACGCGCGGCACCTTATATTTAGTCGCCTGTCGCCAAACGGTCTCGGACTGCGGCTCGACCCCACCGACAGCACAGAACACAGCAACCGCACCGTCTAGTACGCGCAACGAGCGTTCAACCTCAATCGTGAAGTCCACATGCCCGGGGGTATCGATGATGTTAATCCTATGCTCGGGATATGACTGGTCCATACCTTTCCAAAAGCAGGTCGTCGTCGCCGACGTAATAGTGATGCCGCGCTCCTGTTCCTGTTCCATCCAGTCCATAACCGCCGTACCATCGTGAACTTCGCCGAGTTTGTACGAAATTCCCGTGTAGAAAAGGATACGTTCGGTGGTCGTCGTCTTACCGGCATCGATGTGCGCCATGATGCCGATATTGCGATACCTTTCTATTGGAGTCTTGCGTGCCACAACTTCACTTCCTTCAGAACTCTGCGTCCATTACCAACGATAATGCGAGAAGGCCTTGTTGGCTTCTGCCATACGATGGGCGTCTTCGCGCTTTCTAACCGCATTTCCTCTTTTCTCCGCTGCATCTAGCAGCTCGGCCGCTAGCCGATCCCCGGTGGATTTGCCGGAACGGGCACGCGCGGCCTCTATCATCCAACGCATAGCCAGCGCACCTTGCCGCAGGGATCGTACCTCAATGGGCACCTGATAGGTGGCACCACCAACACGACGGCTTTTTACCTCTACCAATGGGCGTACATTGTCGAGCGCCTGGTTGAATACCTCCACCGGGTCCTTCTTGGTTCGCGCAGCCACCATGTCTAAGGCCCCGTAGACGATCTTCTCGGCCACCGCCTTTTTCCCGCGTTTCATCACCACGTTAATGAATTTGGCCAACGTTTCGCTCCCGTACTTCGGATCGGGAATGATCTGGCGCTTCGCAATTACTCGTCGTCTTGGCATGACTATCTATACGTTCTATCTATACGTTCTATTCGCGTGGGGTCAACAGGGCGGAACTTAAACTGCGGCCATCATCTTAGGCCTTGGGCCGTTTGGTGCCGTACTTGGAGCGGCCTTGATGTCGGTCGCTGACGCCGGCGGTATCTAGCGCCCCGCGTACCGTATGATAGCGCACCCCGGGCAGATCTTTCACACGCCCCCCCCGGATCAGCACCACCGAGTGCTCCTGCAGGTTGTGGCCCTCACCGCCAATATAGGTAGTGACCTCGAACCCATTCGTCAGGCGTACACGGGCGACCTTACGTAGTGCCGAATTCGGCTTCTTGGGCGTCGTCGTGTACACCCGGGTGCACACGCCGCGCTTCTGCGGACAGGCCATCAGGGCGGGCACGGTCGATTTCTTGGTCTGCCGCTTGCGCGGTTTCCGCACTAGTTGATTGATCGTTGGCATCGAGTAGTTTCAGCCCACAAAGCAACGACAGGTCGGTGCTCCCGACCTGTCAGGTGGGGCGCGAGTCTAGGCATACCCCCCCAAAGTGTCAAGTTTTAGACTGTTTTTCTAGGCTCCAACCGCCTCCTCGCCACTTTGGGTACTGCTGGTGGCGGCCGCGCTAGTAGATAGTGATTGCTCGAGCTCGAGCGCCTCTTCTTTCGCCTGTGTGCGTTTTCGTCGCCGCTCTTGATGATAGGCGAGCCCGGTACCAGCCGGAATCAACCGTCCGACGATGACGTTTTCCTTGAGCCCCCGCAGCATATCGCGTTTACCGTTTATCGCCGCTTCCGTGAGCACGCGCGTGGTCTCCTGGAACGACGCGGCCGAGATAAAAGACTCTGTAGACAACGATGCCTTGGTGATACCTAGCAACAGCCGCTCGTAGGTGGCCGGCTCCTTACCGTCAGCCATCATCGTCTCGTTTTCCCCCAGCAAGCGTGCACGCTCCACCTGTTCGCCGGGCAAGAAACGAGTATCGCCCGGATTCAGGATGTTTACCTTACGGAGCATCTGTCGAACGATGACGTCGATATGCTTGTCGTTGATCTTTACCCCCTGTAGCCGGTAGACATCTTGCACCTCATCGACGATATAGTTGGTAAGCGTCTCAACTCCTAGCAGCCGCAGGATATCCGTGGAAACCGGGGCACCCTCGACGACCACATCACCCTGCTCCAGCGTTTCACCCTCAAATACCGTTATGTGGCGACCCTTGGGAATCAGATACTCGTGATCAACGCCCTCCTGGTCGGTAATAACTAAGCGCCGTTTACCCTTGGTGTCCTTCCCAAAAGAAACCACCCCCGAAATCTCCGCCAAGATGGCGCAATCCTTCGGCTTGCGGGCTTCAAACAACTCCGCCACCCTTGGCAGACCGCCGGTGATGTCACGGGTCTTTTGAGTCTCCTGCGGAATACGGGCCAATACACCGCCGACGCCCACCTTGGCACCGTCGTCCACGGTAATGATTGCCCCCGGCGGCAACATGTACTTTGCCGGAATATCGGTGCCCGGGATGGTCAAGTCCTTACCCCGACCATCTACAAGGCCAAGCATGGGACGAACATCCTTGGTGCCACCTCGCTGCGCGGGATCAAGCACTACGTAAGTGGAAAGACCGGTAACCTCGTCGGTTTGCTTGTTTACGCTAACACCATCAATAAGATCACTAAACATGACCTTGCCCGCGACTTCGGTGATGATGGGATGTGTATGCGGCTCCCACTGGGCCACGATCGAACCGGCCTTGACCTTATCGCCATCGTAAACCGTGAGCACGGCACCATAGGGCACTTTATAACGCTCACGGTCGCGACCCTGGGCATCTTGCACAATCAGCTCGCCCGACCGCGATACCGCTACATAATTACCACTGGCGTGTTTAACGACCTTAAGATTCTTTAGCTTAACGGTACCGTTGGTCCTCACATCGATCTTGCTCTCCATAATCGCACCGGAGGCGGCACCGCCGATGTGAAACGTGCGCATGGTTAACTGAGTGCCAGGCTCGCCAATACTCTGAGCAGCAATGACACCCACCGCTTCACCAATATTGACCAGATGTCCGCGCCCCAGATCACGGCCGTAACATAGGCCGCATACGCCATAACGTGTTTGACAGGTCACGGGCGAACGCACCAACACCATATCGATGTTCTTCTCTTCGAGCAGGGTTACCAAGTGCTCATCCAATAGGGTCCCGCCTTCGATCAGCACAGTGTTTTCGTCGCTGGGATCACGGATATCTCCAATGACCGCGCGGCCGAGGATACGATCACGCAGCGGTACCACCACTTCTCCACCTTCTACCAGGGCCGATTTCGTGATGCCCTCACTGGTGCCACAGTCTTGCTCGGTCACCACCAAGTCCTGACAGACATCCACCAGACGTCGCGTCAAGTAACCAGAGTTCGCGGTCTTAAGCGCGGTATCCGCTAGACCTTTGCGAGCACCATGGGTAGAGATGAAGTATTGCAGGACATTCAGTCCTTCACGGAAATTCGCAGTGATAGGCGTCTCTATAATGGAGCCGTCCGGCTTAGCCATTAGGCCGCGCATGCCGGCAAGCTGCCGGATCTGCGCCGCGCTACCGCGAGCGCCGGAATCTGCCATCATGAAAATCGGGTTGAACGAATCCTGCCTGACTTCCTTGCCTTCTGCATCCACAACTTGCTCACTACCCAACTGCTCCATCATGGACTTGGCAACACTCTCGCTGGTGCGAGTCCAGATATCAACGACCTTATTATAACGTTCACCATCCGTGAGCAGACCGGATGCGTACTGTTTTTGGATGCTCTTAACTTCAGATTCTGCCTGTCGAAGTATCTCGGCTTTCTCAACTGGCGTAACCATGTCGTCCACGCCAATCGAGATGCCGGCACGGGTGGCGTACGAGAATCCGGTATACATAAGCTGGTCAGCGAAAATAACCGTCTCCTTCAGACCAACACTTCGGTAGCAGGCATTAATGAGTGCTGAAATACGCTTCTTGTTCAGATCACGATTGACCAAATCGAAAGTGAGACCCTCGGGCAATAACTCTGATAGCAGGGCCCGTCCTACCGTGGAATCGTATAACTTCAATGTTTCAGTGCGATTGCCGTCGTCATCACGGAGTACCTCACGAATGCGTACCTTAATGCGCGTATGCAGCGACATGTGCCCTGTTTCGTACGCACGATGAACCTCTGACACGTCGGCAAACACCTTGCCTTCGCCTGGTTGGTTTATCTTCTCGCGTGCCATGTAGTTGAGACCCAACACGATATCTTGCGTCGGCACAATGATGGGCTCGCCATGGGCCGGTGACAGGATATTGTTCGTTGACATCATCAGCGCCCGCGCTTCCAATTGAGCTTCGATTGAAAGCGGGATGTGGACGGCCATCTGGTCACCGTCGAAGTCGGCGTTGAAGGCCGCGCATACCAACGGGTGCAGCTGTATGGCTTTACCTTCGATGAGCACCGGCTCAAACGCTTGAATGCCCAAGCGGTGTAGCGTCGGTGCACGATTGAGCAATACCGGGTGCTCGCGGATTACTTCCTCGAGAATGTCCCAAACCTCGGGACTGGCCAACTCGACCATCTTCTTGGCGGCCTTGATCGTGGTAGCAAGACCTTTCAATTCCAACTTACTAAAGATAAACGGTTTGAAGAGCTCAAGCGCCATCTTCTTTGGCAGCCCACACTGGTGCAGCTTGAGAGTGGGGCCCACCACGATCACCGAACGCCCAGAATAATCAACACGTTTGCCGAGCAGGTTCTGTCGAAAGCGGCCCTGTTTGCCCTTAATCATATCGGCTAAGGATTTCAGTTGGCGTTTATTCGCCCCGGTGATGGCCTTGCCACGCCGACCATTGTCGAGCAACGCATCTACTGCTTCCTGTAACATGCGTTTTTCGTTGCGCACAATGATGTCGGGCGCATTCAGATCAAGCAGACGCTTTAGGCGATTATTGCGATTTATAACCCGCCGATAGAGGTCGTTGAGATCACTCGTTGCAAAACGACCACCATCTAATGGCACTAGTGGCCGCAGCTCGGGCGGCAGTACTGGTAAGATCGCCATGACCATCCATTCCGGACGATTGCGAGAATGAATAAATGCCTCGATGACTTTGAGGCGCTTCGTAAGCTTCTTGATCTTCGTTTCAGAACCGGTTGCTGCCAGTTCCTCGCGCAGTTTTCCAGCCTCCTCTTCGAGATTGATACGCTTTAGTAGATCTCGTATCGCCTCCGCACCCATACGGGCATCAAACTCATCACCATATTGCTCGAGCGCGTTTAGGTATGCCTCTTCAGACATCAGAGTTGCGGGTTCTAGCGGCGTTAAACCTGGATCAACGATCACGTAGGCTTCGAAATAAAGTACTCGCTCGATGTCTCGGAGGGTCATATCCAGGATAAGCCCCATACGCGAAGGCAGCGACTTCAAGAACCAGATATGTGCCACTGGACTTGCGAGCTCGATATGTCCCATGCGTTCGCGGCGCACCTTGGATAGCGTGACTTCGACTCCGCACTTTTCGCAGATTACACCGCGATGTTTCAAACGTTTGTACTTGCCGCACAGACATTCGTAGTCCTTTACCGGCCCGAAAATCTTGGCGCAGAATAGGCCATCCCGCTCTGGCTTAAATGTCCGATAGTTGATGGTCTCGGGCTTCTTGACTTCGCCCCAAGACCACGAGCGGATTTTTTCGGGTGAGGCAAGCCCAATACGAATGACGTCAAAGTCTTCCGACTTTACTTGCTGCTTGAAAAGATTAAATAAGTCTTTCAATGTTTATCTCCCGCAATAGCCGCTGCGTTGTAGACTTAGATTTGTTCGAGAGCGATATCGATACCAAGCGCCCGAATCTCCTTGACCAACACGTTAAAGGATTCAGGCATGCCCGCTTCCATACGATAGTCCCCTTTGACGATGTTCTCGAACATCTTCGTACGTCCTGCCACATCATCAGATTTGACGGTTAGCATTTCCTGCAACGTATAGCCGGCACCATAGGCCTCCAGTGCCCACACCTCCATTTCACCAAACCGCTGTCCGCCAAACTGGGCCTTACCACCCAGGGGCTGTTGGGTCACAAGGCTGTACGGTCCAGTTGAACGGGCATGCATCTTGTCGTCGACCAAATGGTTGAGCTTAAGCATATACATATAGCCAACCGTGATCGAATGCGCGAACGCTTCGCCAGTGCGTCCATCACAAAGTGTCGTCTGGCCACTCCGTGGTAAACCCGCAAGTTCCAGCATGCGCTTGATTTCGTCTTCCTTGGCGCCGTCAAAAACGGGCGTCGCCATGGGCATGCCGCCACGCAGATTGTTGGCCAACTCTATGATCTCGTCGTCCGTGAGTGACTTGATGTCTTCCTTATGTTCGCCGGCCTTCGGATCGTTGTAGACCTTGTCGATGAATTTACGCAATTCCGCAACGGCACGTTCCTGATCGAGCATTTTGCCAATCTGTCGTCCAAGCTCGTGCGCCGCCCAGCCCAAGTGTGTCTCTAGTACTTGACCCACATTCATACGCGAGGGAACACCGAGTGGATTGAGGACAATATCGATAGGCGTGCCGTCCGCCATGTATGGCATATCCTCGACCGGCACGATGCGTGAGATTACGCCCTTATTTCCGTGCCGACCCGCCATCTTATCGCCGGGCTGTAGCTGGCGTTTGACCGCCACGTAGACCTTGACCATCTTGAGGACACCCGGCGCGAGATCGTCACCCGAAATTAGGTTCGATCGTTTTTCCGTGAACTTGGTGTCGAAATATTCCTTCTGCTTGGCCAGCTGAGTGCGAAGCTGCTCGAGTACTTGGCTAGCCTCTTCGTTGCGCAAACGAATGTCGAACCACTTTTGACGCGCGAGCTCGGCCAAGTATGCCTTGGTGACCCTATCCCCGGCTTTAAGATCGGCCGGTCCACCGTCAACCGTTTTGCCGATCAACAACCGCTCAATGCGTGCATAGGCATCATCCTCAACAATACGGTATTGATCGTTCAGGTCTTTCTGAATGCGCTCGAGCTCTTGCTCCTCGTTTGCTTTGGCCCTGGCATCCTTCTCAACGCCTTCACGGGTAAACACCTGCACGTCGATTACCGTGCCGGACATGCCAGATGGCATGCGTAGCGAGGTGTCCTTCACGTCCGAGGCCTTCTCACCGAATATCGCACGCAACAATTTTTCTTCCGGCGTGAGCTGTGTTTCACCTTTAGGCGTCACTTTGCCAACCAAGATGTCGCCGGTTGTTACTTCCGCCCCGATATAGACAATCCCCGACTCATCCAATTTAGACAACGCCGCTTCACCCACGTTGGGTATGTCTCGCGTGATATCCTCAGGGCCTAGCTTAGTGTCGCGCGCAACCGTATTGAGCTCTTCGATGTGAATAGTCGTAAAATCGTCTTGCTCCACCACGCGCTCAGATATGAGGATAGAGTCCTCGAAGTTGTAACCACTCCAAGGCATGAAGGCCACAAGGATATTCCGTCCGAGCGCCAACTCCCCCATATGCGTCGAAGGTCCGTCCGCCAACACATCACCCTTGGCTATCTTGTCACCAACTCGTGCCAACGGCTTCTGATTGATGTTGGTGTTCTGGTTCGAACGCTGATACTTGACCAGGGTGTATATGTCGACACCAACTTCGCCGGGCTTGGTCTCATCGTCATTGACGCGCACAACGATACGGCTCGCATCGACTGAATCGACCGTGCCGCCTCGTTTCGCGACAACCGTGGCGCCCGAATCCACCGCGACGATACTTTCCATACCCGTTCCCACCAACGGTTTCTCGGTACGCAAAGTGGGGACCGCCTGACGCTGCATGTTTGAACCCATAAGGGCTCGATTCGCATCATCGTGCTCAAGAAACGGGATTAACGAGGCCGCCACCGACACGATCTGCGATGGCGCAACGTCAATATAGTCAACCTTATCTACTGTGGACAACATGAACTCATTCTTGTGCCGGCACGATACGAGCTCATCCACTAAACTACCCTTGGCATCCATACCCGCGTTGGCCTGGGCGATGGTGTAGTCGCCTTCCTCGATAGCGGATAGATACTGAATTTCATCGGTGGCCCTAGATTTCACAACCTTGCGGTAGGGTGTCTCGAGAAAACCATACTCGTTGGTGCGCGCGTAAACCGCCAATGAGTTAATCAAACCGATATTCGGTCCTTCCGGCGTTTCGATTGGACACACGCGACCATAATGGGTTGGGTGCACATCGCGCACTTCAAATCCCGCCCGTTCACGGGTAAGCCCGCCCGGACCCAGAGCCGACACCCGACGTTTGTGTGTAACCTCGGATAGCGGATTAGTTTGATCCATGAACTGCGACAACTGGCTAGAGCCAAAGAATTCCTTGATTACAGCTGAGACTGGCTTGGCATTTATCAACTCCTGCGGCATCAGTCCGGCACTGTCGGCTAGATTCAACCGTTCCTTAACCGCACGTTCGACGCGGACCAGCCCAACGCGGAATTGATTTTCCACCAACTCCCCGACAGAACGCACACGCCGATTGCCGAGATGGTCGATATCGTCGATGACGCCCTCACCGTTCTTGAGGCCGATCAACACCTTCATGACATCCACAATGTCTTCCTTGCTTAGGATCCCCGGGCCTTCGTCTGTGTCACGCCCGAGGCGCCGATTGAACTTCATGCGCCCGACAGCGGAAAGATCATAGCGGTCCGGACTAAAAAATAAGTTATTGAATAGAGTTTGTGCCGCATCTTTGGTCGGCGGCTCGCCTGGGCGCATCATACGGTAAACTTCGACCTGCGCCTCCAGTGCATCATGGGTAGGATCGAGATGTAGGGTCTCAGAAATAAAAGGCCCGCGATTCAAATCATTAGTATGGATCGTTTTGACTTCGGCGATGCCCACTTCCACAAACTTTGCTAGGAGTTCCTCAGTGACTACATCGTTGGCTTGGGCAAGCAACTCACCGGTCGCCCGATCTACCACGTCCTCGGCTAGCGCGCGGTCGATCAAAGCGCTTGGACCTACTATTAACTGCTTCATTCGCGTGCGCTCAAGCTCGCGCACATGGCGCGCCGAAATTCGTCGGCCGGCCTCGACGATGACTTCACCCTTCGGTGTCTTGATATCTACGTCAAGCTGCATACCGCGCAGACGTGAAGCTATCAGATCGAGCTTGACTTCGTTTTTGGCGAGTCGAAACGTATCCATTTCGAAAAAGGTCGCCAGGATTTCCTGGGTTGTCATTCCCAAGGCACGCAGAACTATCGTCGCCGGCAGTTTGCGACGACGATCTATGCGAATATACAGAAGATCCTTGGGGTCGAACTCCAGATCGAGCCACGAGCCACGATAGGGAATAATGCGCGCGGAAAACAGCAGTTTGCCCGATGAATGAGTCTTACCATAATCGTGCTCAAAAAATACGCCCGGCGACCGGTGTAACTGGGAAACGATGACCCGCTCCGTGCCATTGATCACAAACGTGCCGTTATCCGTCATCAAGGGAATTTCCCCGAGATACACTTCTTGCTCCTTGATGTCACGTACGGTTTTGGTGCCGGTCGCCTCATCCTTCTCAAAGACGACCAAGCGCACCAATACGCGCAGTGGCGCTGAGTAGATCAAGCCCCGCTGTTGACACTCCTTGACATCGAACGGCGGTCCGCCCAAGCGATAACTAACGAACTCAAGAGCGGCATTACCAACATAACCTTCGATGGGAAACACGCTCTTAAACGCAGCCTGCAAACCTTGGTCGATACGTTGTTCGGCTGGTACACCCGCCTGCAAAAATTTCTTGTAGGACCGTTTTTGGATCTCTAGAAGATAGGGAACCCGCAATACCATCGGATGCTTGCCGAACTTCTTGCGGATACGTTTCTTTTCAGTAAACGTGTATGCCATAATCGCTTTCAGTCCTCACCGGCGCAGCGGCCGGATACAGCCTCAAAAGTAAGCGCGCACCGCTAGACGTAGGCTGATGACTCGCGGCCACCGCCTTGAGTTGCTCGCTATCTCTGCGCAACGCGCTGTGCACAAATCGATCGAAATGTTTGTCGCCCAACAGTCGCTCTACTTAAGCTCGACTGTGGCGCCAGCTTCTTCCAATTGCTTCTTGATATCTTCTGCCTCTTCCTTATTAACAGCCTCTTTAACTGTCGCTGGTACAGATTCGACAAGGTCCTTAGCCTCCTTAAGGCCCAGGTTGGTCGCCGCCCGTACCACCTTAATCACGGACACCTTATTGCTTCCGAAGCTACCCAGGACGACATCGAACTCTGTTTGCTCGGCGGCAGCTTCGGCCGC
>LXTK01000263.1 GCA_001643475.1 Proteobacteria bacterium SPGG2
TTATGGTTATGCAGAATCCTGTGCATCCCGGGGCTATCATCCGGGAAGATTGTCTGGCCGCGTTAGGCTTGTCAGTGACCGAGGCGGCCAGAAGACTTGGCGTCGGAAGACAGGCGCTTTCGAATCTTGTAAACGAAAAATCCAGTGTGTCAGTAGAGATGGCTTACAGGTTATCGAAGGCCTTTGGGTCGACGCCAGCTCAGTGGCTTCGGATACAGTTAGCGTATGATCTCGCGCAGTCGCGAGGTCTGGAAAGAAAAATCAAAGTAGCTCGAATCAAAGCGGCATAGCTATTCCTGTAGTATTAACCCAGTCAGCACCGGGTCTTCGTCACCGCTGATGAGGTCGAGCGCCTTTGAACGCTGAATGGTTAGTGCCCGTTGATGCTAGTTAGCTTAGTTTCCACCCTGCAAAAGGACCGAGGCGATCACCTTGGCCCGGATAGTAAAATGGTTTGGCGGCCATGCTGACGCCGGCCTGCCATCCCTTCAAAGTTCGGCCCGCGAGAAAGTACTCTTCGAGGTTTTGAGAGGCAACTTTCCTGGAGCGCAGGCCTACCGCTACGACGTAGACGATGAAGGCGACGATGATCAGTATGTCGACGGCATGCACTGGATGCGCTTCAAGGGCTAAGAAGTTCGCCGCAAGCTTATCATACGAAAATGCAAGCTGAGTCGTTATCGAGTCTGTTTAACGTCTGTGCTCTCAAAGTGGACGGAGATCTGCTCTGGCAATCTCAGACGATGGCGGGGCTGGCATTTTTCTTCCGGCTGTTAGCGACAGAGTGCGTGAGCAATCATGGCATCGAACGTCGAAGCAMWGAACTTCGACCAYATCTGTKRGRGYCGAWAACGAYAAACACGGGTGGGGCTAGGTGKCTAAACAGTGATGCTGAATGTTGRTGACKGGTTAGTCTCCTACTAGCAGCCGTTTTCGCAAGGCACGTGCGYTCTGGYCCCAGGGTGATACTTSGATGAGCGTCTCGGCAAACTTTGCYGCGGCCTGCAAGTTRCCGGTGCGTTCATGGAATGCGATGAGGGCATATAAGACATTACGATCAGCCGGCCGTCGCGCATGGGCACCTTCCAGGATCAGCAACGCCTCGTCCAGCCGCCCGGTAGACTCGACCGCGATGGYGTAGACATATCGGTATCGCGTGTTGTTGGGCTCCAGGTCAATCGCTTTCTTGAGTGCGTTTAAGGCGTCGGTTAACCGCTTCTCCGCGTAGATACCTTCGCAGTAAAATGCGATGAGCGATCCAACGATAAGATAGCTCACGAGATGTCGGGTTAGTGGAGGGCAGGGCATCGAAGCTAGAACGCTACGCTCAGTGACCTTTGGTCAAAGCGGCAATTATAAGTGCCGGCATCAGGGCTTTGGCAAGCACGTGGACGAAATTGCAAATGATCTATCCAACTCTACTGCTTCTACGCTAAGACGCGGGATTCACGAGGTCGCCGAGAAGTTTCGCGAAGGTTACCTTAACCGGTGGCAACTACGTACGTACCCTACGCGATATTGCGTATAGTATTCTTGGTATTTTATGCCCCATACTCTGCGACTAGGGATTTTTCGTCTTTTGACTTCGCATTGATCTTTGCTGCCTCCGATCAAGATAAACAAGGAGCAATTTCTGGCGGGGGATTCCTGAGTGTAACTTCGCATTTGTCCAGCATAAGAACTGGGCTGGGCGGATAGGTACGAAAATGTGAACGCGGAATAACGCTAATTATCCAAGAAGCAAAAATATATTGGCACATCATGCCCTGATCAATGTCCGATTCCCAGTTCGGAACTGGCGTAAAACAGAAACTACCACAAGGAGAAAACCATGGGGATCATGAGAAACACCCCAGCTATCTTGAGTACAGTCGCGCTCCTGGCAACCATACGGTGGATATCGCACCCACGCTGTCGCTTTTGGTTGGAGCGAAACCCCCAACGGGTGCGTTTGGTGCTCCCCTTAACGAAGTCATCGAATAACTAAAAACCTATGTTTAAAAACACGCTACTAATTATTGCCCTGGCCCTGACCAGTGTCATTGCCGTGTGGGGCATCGTCGACACGACCGGTCTTGCCGGCTTTGCCGCGTCGCTGGTGAAAGTGCTCTTCAAAAGCCGCGGCTGGTTTATCATGTTGACGGTTAGCGTGTTGTTGCTCGTGAGTATCTGGCTCGCATTCTCTCCTTACGGCAAGATCAAACTGGGTAAGGATGACGACCAGCCGGAGTTTTCCACCATTAGCTGGCTTACCATGTTGTTTGCTGCCGGCATGGGGGTTGGATTGTTATATTGGGGTGCAGCCGAGCCTATCACCCATTTCCTGTTGGCGCGCGAATACGTCAACGAGCAGCAGGCGGCGGCGCTGGCGCGCTTCGTCACCAATTTCCACTGGGGCCTGCACGCCTGGGCGATCTATGCAGTGACTGGGCTGGTGATGGCCTATTTTGGTTTTCGCAAGGGTTGCCCCACGCTGATCAGTGCGCCGATTCAGCACGTCTTCGGTAAAGTTGTCTGGACACGTATCGTCGGCTGGTTGAGTGATCTCTTGGCTATTGTTGCGATCGCTATCGGCCTCGGTGGCTCAGTCGCCATGGGAGTCTTCCAGGTGCAAAGCGGTATCGAGTCACTGTTCGATGTCGAGAACACAGGTCTATGGTTAGCCATGGTAATCTTTGTTGTGCTCTGCATCTGCTACATCCTTCCTCTGATGGTGGATCTCAGCAAAGGCATGGCAGTGCTTTCAAATGCCGCCATGGCGACAGCCGGGCTGCTCATGGCCTTCGTGCTATTGGCAGGCCCTACCCACTATCTGATGGGCGGCATCGTCGAGGGCGTTGGCGAGTACATTGCCGGTGTTTTACCGCATGGCTTTAAGACTTTTACCTTCTTCGACGAACGAGTCGTTGACTGGTTTGGCTCTTGGACGCTTACCTATATGGTGTGGTGGCTCGCGTGGGCGCCTTTTGTTGGTGTGTTTATCGCACGCATATCCAAAGGCCGCACGATCCGCGAGTTTATTCTCGGGGTTATACTCGTGCCGACGACCTTCTCTATTTTTTGGTTTGGCATCTTCGGTGGTATGGGCTTTTTCGAAGCCTTGCGAACAGACACGCCGATCACCGAGGTCGTTAGAACGAACGTGAACAACACAACCTTCTTCCTACTTGATACGTTGCCGTTTTCGTCGCTGACGACGGTTGCTACGGTGGTTGCAGCGTTTCTCTTTATCGTGACCAGCGTGGTGAGCGCTGCTTTTGTGTTGGCAATGTTTTCGACCGGTGGTGATCTCAATCCCAAGGTCAGAGTGAAGCTAGTCTGGGGCGTTATTCTCGGCGCACTTGGGCTGGTGATGATTCTGTCCAATAGCATCGATGCCATAAAGTCTATTATCGCACTCGGCGCTATGCCGTTCGTCTTTATCGTGTTGTTGCTAATGGTATGCTTGCTGAAAGCCTTGAAGATGGAGGCGCGCTGATGACACTCTGGGAAAACATCATAGATACCATACTTAATGTCACTGTCTTCGTGTTCATCGGCCTTTTGATTTGGCTCTACCTTAAGAAGGAACCGGACAGCCACGCCACCGATGAGGAAAAGAAACCCAGGCAGAGTTGACGAAAACGGCTAATCGTGTGTTGGCCAATGAGAAGTCGAAGGAACCGCTGCAAATATGATAAGATCTTTCGCAGAACTAACTTATATAAAGCAAGGGAGCCGTCAGTTATGTCACCCATGATTGCGCGGAAGAATCGGCTTACCAGCGCCGATCGGGATTTACGTGGTCCCCGTGGTAGCACTGGCGGGCCCAATCGGCGTCTACCGACATGTCTAATCGGTCTAATTGCGCTAGCTTCATTTGTTACCAGTTGTACAACCCTTGGCCCCGATTACAAGAAGCCTGAAGCAGAGGTGTCGCAGCAGTGGATAGACATCGATGCGCCACGCGTGAACAGCGTGCCTGCGGATCTCGCTGATTGGTGGGCGGTCTTCAATGATCCTGTGCTTAATTCGCTTGTCGAAATGGCGTACACGCAGAACCTGACGCTACGCATCGCCGGTCTCCGTATTCTAGAGGCGCGTGCGAACTTAGGCATTGCGGTTGGCAGCAAATACCCGCAAGTTCAGCAGATCAACGGCAATGCGACACGGGTTGAAATCAGTGACAACGACCCCGGTTCCAAGCTTGTCGATCGCCACTTTAACAGTGCCGAGGCCACTTTTGATCTTGCTTGGGAGATCGACTTTTGGGGTCGGTTTCGGCGTGCCATCGAATCGGCAGAGGCGCAGTTCGATGCCTCGGTTGCCGATTATGACGATGTCATGGTGGCGCTTGCGTCCGAAGTCGCTCGCGCTTATGTGTTAATACGGACGTTCGAAGAACGTCTGGCGCTGGCGGAACAGAATGTGGTCACGCAGGAGCGTGCGCTTCGAATCGCAGACGTCAAATTCCGTAATGGCGCGGTCACCGAACTCGATGTGCAGCAGGCGAGGGCGATACTCGCGAATACGGAAGCCTTGATCCCGGTCCTCGAAACTGGTTTGCGTCAGGTGAAAAACGCGTTGGCCGTGTTGCTAGGATTGACGCCCAGGGATATGAGCGATCTGCTCCAGGGTCCGGCGCCGATTCCCGTTGCACCTTTTGAAGTCTCGACCGGCGTGCCGGCCGAGCTTTTGCGGCGTCGCCCCGACGTCCGCCGCGCCGAGCGATTCTTGGCCGCACAAAGCGCCCAGATCGGTGTCTCCATTACCGATCTCTATCCGCGCTTTTCGCTCGTCGGTTCGGTGGGCTTTCGTACGAGTGATTCGAGCGAGACCAGCTTCACGATGGATAGTGGGCTCAGTGATCTGTTCGATTCAGATAGCGCCACCGGCTTTCTCGGGCCGTTTTTCTCTTGGAATATTTTTAACTATGGCCGCATCAAGAACAACATTCGTGTGCAGGATGCCCGCTTTCAGCAACTGTTGATTAACTACCAGAATACGGTACTCACGGCACTGGCAGAGACGGAGAATGCGATCGTCGCCTACTTGAGGTCCCACGAGCAGGCGAAGTTTCTTGGGGAAAGTGTGAAAGCGGCCCAGCGCTCCGTGCAACTCTCCTTGATCCAATACCGTGAAGGGACCACCGACTTCGACCGTGTACTCAATACGCTCACGTTTCTCGTCGAGCAGCAGGATAAGTTTACCGCGACCACCGGCGATATCGCTACCAACCTGGTTGCAATGTACAAGGCGCTCGGCGGCGGCTGGCAGGTGCGCGGCGAGCGCAAGATCGAAGATTACGTGCCCGAGGAGGACAAGCAACAACTTCGCGCCCGCACCAAGTACTGGCGCAAGGTGTTACCAGCCTCGGCGGAAACCCAGTGATGCGACATAACAGGGCTGAACGAACTGTGCGACATTGTCAGGCATGGGGCGGAAACTAGAAGCCAAAAGACGAACGCTCTCGTCCGTTTCTTGCTAAAGCCTAAGAGGACGGCATGTCAGATAATCCACTGGGTGGAGTTACGGAATACGTCGATCAGTATTCACCCGATCTGCTTTATCCGATGCCACGCCAGGTCGGTCGAGGTAGCCTAGGCATCGGCGACGAGCTGCCATTCTCGGGGGTTGATATCTGGAATGCCTACGAGCTTTCTTGGCTAAACGAAAAGGGTAGGCCGGTGGTAGCTATCGGCGAGTTCCAGTTTCCGGTCACGTCGGCGAATATCGTAGAGTCAAAGTCGCTAAAACTTTACCTCAACTCGCTGAATGGTATGAAGTACGGGTCAGTCGAGGTCGTTGAGAGTCTAGTAAAAGGCGATCTCGAGCGTGTCTGCGGATCTGAGGTGGATGTCCGATTCACGCCCGTCGCTTTGGTGACGATACCGGCTGCCAGTACGCTACCCGGTGTATGCATCGACGAATTAGATGTGCAAGTTTCAGCCTACGAAGTGGAACCCACGTTACTTGAAAACAGCACACAAGCGGGCAACGAAGTCGCGGAGACGTTGCATTCTCACTTGCTAAAAAGCAACTGCCCGGTAACCGGGCAGCCGGATTGGGCCAGTGTTCTCGTTGGTTATCGGGGCGACAAGATCCGTCACGAGGCGCTTCTCAAATATTTAATCTCCTATCGCGACCACGATGAGTTCCATGAGCATTGTGCCGAGCGAATATTCATAGATGTTCTCCATTATTGTCGGCCTACCGCGTTAACCGTATACGCGCGTTACACGCGCCGCGGTGGTTTAGACATCAATCCTTTCCGTAGCAATTTCGAAACGCCTCCGCAAAACTTCCGGCTCTGTCGTCAATAGGGTCGTGTGTAGGTTATCCGGGTATTTGGTAGATATTCCGAGCGGGCAATTGCTCATCATTAGCCTCTTACTACGAATCAGCCGACTTGCTTGGGTGAATTAATGGTTCGATGATTTTGTAAATGTCAGCTCTGTTCGTTCTAACTTCTTCTTCCGTGAGGCCTTCTAGCGAGTACGGAAACTTAAGCCATTTATCGGTGGTATGAAGATAATAGTCCGGAACCCTGTCCGTCCTGCCACGCGTGGGTTTGTACCAGGGGACCGCTACACGGATATCACTAGGTAATGTCGACCTCGCTTTCTCCCGCAGGTGATTGATCACGGCATCAACCGTGAGTCCGGTGTCAAAAACATCGTCTACGATTAATAGAGCATCATGCTGTTTGACGTTCTTAACTACGTAATCCATTCCGTGTACACGAACTGTGCTGGATCGTTCATCGATTCCAGTATATGAAGAGGTACGTATCGCAATGTGATTACTCTTCACGCCAAAATAACTCAAGACCTCCTGGACGGCGATGGCGATTGGCGTTCCCCCCCGCCATATGGCAATGATAAAGCTAGGTCGAAACCCGCTCTTGAGAACCATTGCGCCTAGCTTGAACGAGTCTTCAAGGAATTCCTGTGCCGTCAGATAAATCTTCTCGACCATTGAATAGAGTCTAGACTGTCCAGATACCTAGGCCAGCCAAGGGGGACGCGCAGGCAGATTGCCGCGAAAGTGACGAGGTGTGACGCTAACGTTTAGGGAACGGGACTAGATACGCGTGGGCCTAAGCGAACGTCATCAACCGATGACCATACGCTGGTGCCACCGGCCAGGTACCTTCACCGCCGAGAACAAGCTCGATTTCATGCTGTTTGCACCACTTTGCGATCTTGCGACAGACATTAGCCAATCTGCCTGCGTCGGCAGACCAAGATGACGCCGAGACTCGATTCGGCGAGAACGCGCTCGGCCGCGTCCCGGGCGAATCGCCGGTGCGCGACAGCCGTCCGGCTAGACGAGGAGTTTGCGTAAGCAGGATGGACCGTGATTGGTGTAGCCGTCTATACCGAAAATCAAGACCTGGAAGGTTTTTTCGCTACTTACGTGAAGGAGTAGCTGCCACCCGTGCTTCTACGGCTAAGGCACCGGGATTGACGAGGCCGCGGCGAAGCTCGCCAAGGCCGCCTTAACGGGTAGCAACTGCGTACGTACTCTACGTAGTTTTCCGGATACCATTCACGGTGTTTGATGTCAATACTATGGCGCGGCGGATTTTTCGAGTTGATCGGTTCCGTCTCCGACGCGATCGTGGATGGTTCCGCGTCGGCAAGCGGACGGATGGGTAAGACGGTTTTTGTTGATGCATCCCACTCTGGCCGAAAAAAGAAGGCGGCAAAGCGCTGCCCACGCGTGGATAGGCCTTTATGTGGCTTATCCACGCCAAGCCACACCACAGGAGAGGGCCCAAATAATGAGTAACAACGTTGCCGCCATCCGCGGCTCCGTCCTGACGTATAAGGACGATCCCTTTCTCAAGGATTTAAGTGAGTGCATGGTGTACGAGTCGGACGCCATCATCATCATGGCAGAAGGCAAGATAACTGACTTCGGACCAGCCACGGCACTCAAAGACAAGGTACCGCCAGGCACCGAGGTTAAGCATTACAAAGATTGTCTGATCACCGCCGGTTTTATCGATTGCCACGTCCACTATCCACAAACGGAAATCATTGGCGCCTTCGGTAAGCAGTTAATCGATTGGCTCAACAAGTATACGTTCGTGGCGGAGCAGTCGTTCAGCGACAAAGGTCACGCCCGCGAAGTGTCCAAGGTTTTCCTGCAGGAATGTCTGCGCAACGGCACCACCACGAGCACCGTATATTGCACCGTGTACCCTCAGTCCGTTGATGCGTTCTTCGAGGAGTCCGAAAAGCTCGGTATGCGAAACATCGCGGGCAAGATCATGATGGATCGCAATGCACCCGAGGCACTGACGGACACACCGCAAAAAGGCTACGACGAGACCAAGGCACTGATCGAAAAGTGGCATGAAAAAGGTCGCCAGCTTTACTGTGTGACGCCGCGATTCGCACCCACGAGTAGCCCGGAGCAAATGGAAATGACCGGTGCGGTGTGGCAAGAGCACTCGGGCACCTATCTTCAATCGCACATATCCGAGAACAAGGGCGAAGTTGCCTGGGTCAATGAGCTCTATCCTGACCGGGCTGGTTACCTCGACGTATACGACCACTACAAACAGCTTGGTCCTCGCGCCATCTATGGGCACGGCATCCACCTCACTGAGTCTGAGCTGCAACGCTGCTACGATAGCGGCACCGCGATTGCACACTGCCCGACATCCAACCTGTTTCTCGGTAGTGGATTGTTCAATGTCCAAAATGCCAAGAAAGCCGAGCGCCCGGTGCGGGTGGGGTTGGCTACCGACCTCGGTGCCGGCACCAGCTTTTCCATCCTGCAAACGCTGAACGAGGCGTACAAGGTGGCACAGATGAATGGCTACCCACTGAGCGCCGGGCACGCGTTTTATCTAGGTACGCGCGGCACCGCGCATGCGCTTTATCTCGAAGACAAGATCGGCAGCATCGCGCCGGGCATGGAGGCCGATCTGGTGGTGCTCGATCTCAACTCTACGCCGATCATCAAGTACCGAATGGGCTACTGCAAGGACCTCGATGAGACCCTGTTCGTGTTGATGACTATGGGCGATGACCGCGCAACACGCGCGACCTACGTAAATGGCGCGTTAGCCTACGAAAAGGACGCGGCGCTCGCTTAAGACAAGCTAGCGTAGGTTGCGGTCGCAACAAGAAACCCGAAGCTAAAGACTACCCCAGGGAGGAGTTGTTATGAACAATGCTACGACCACGGAATCCAAGCTAGGCGGCGGCCAAGCTTGGATCAATTGGCTGCTGGCGACAGCGTATGTGGTGTTTGTATTTACGCTACAAACCGGTTACGCCATTACCAATGTGTCGATGAGTGAGGATCTCGGCTTGTCCCTCACCCAGGTCGGCTTTATCGGCTCGATCTATACGTGGGCGTTTGCGCTCGCCCAGTTTACCAGCGGATCAATCATGGACCGGCTTGGTTCGCGCTGGGTCATTCCCATGTCATCAGCGGTGGTCACCGTGGGTGCCTTCTTATTCGCGAGCGCTACCGGCCCGGTGCAACTCACGATTGCACAGGTGTTGATGGCGGTGGGCGCATCTTTTGGTTTTGTCGGGGCCGGTTTTGTCGGTGGTCAGTGGTTCGCGCCGCTCAAGTATGGGTTCATGTTTGCCTTGGTGCAGTTTGTCGCCTCGCTGTCGGCCATCTTGGGACAAAACGCGATCGGTGCCCTGATCCAAAGCCAACCTTGGAGCAAGATCATCTATGGTATGGCCTATTCTGGGCTGGCGCTCACCGTCGTGATGTTTCTCGTCATGCGCGATCCGCAGCGCGCGGATCTTTCCGAGCGTGCGTGGTCGGGAGTCAAGAACTTCCTCAACGATCTTTTCGAGGCGCTGGGCCAATGTATGGCCATTCGGGACACCTGGATCAACGCGGTCATTGGCGGTGCCACCTTTGGCACCATGCTGAGCCTCGGTGTCATCTGGGGCCCACGGTACTTAATCGCGGCCGGTATGGAGCAGGGCGCTGCCTACGCGG
>LXTK01000128.1 GCA_001643475.1 Proteobacteria bacterium SPGG2
CAAAGAACATAACCAGGCGCCCCCAAGACTTGGAGATAAAATGCCTTGCTTTTTTCCATGTCACTGACAGTGATCCCCATATGATCAATCATCAGTTGCCCCTTTTGGTCGAGGCGTTTGTTTTGTTTGTTCACATTTGCCTGCGGCGCGCCCATGCGCGCAGAATGACAGCAGATACCCTACAGCAATTCTTTGAAAGTCACGAGTGACCACTTGTGGCTATCAACCGCCTTACCTGTCTTTGTTTACCCATGACTGGTTTGTGATCGCAAAGGCGACATTCGAAGCCCCTCGGTTGAATGTCTCTTGAGGGTCGTCTCCTGCCTGATGGGATTTTATCACCTCACCGGCCGCTCCTAAGTGAAAGCGGGCGATGGAAAAAATCTCGTGGCAACCGAATGTCATCAGACAACTTTACGCTCTATAGCAGCCGGCCGGGAAAGTGATTCGCAGTCGGTAAGGGTCGGGCTACTCGTACCGATCTCCGGGCAAGCGCTGGTAGCCGTAGCATCTGCTATTTGAGATGCTTGGCCAGGAACTCGTTGACACGCTTTAACGCATCCTTGTGTGCCGTACTGCTGTAGCCGAACGTTATCCCCCGCGGCGGATTTCTATAAGTATTCCAGGCGTCTTCCATGTAGAAACGTTCCCCCACCTGAGGATCATCGAAGCCATGGTGGGCGCTTGGGTAAAGCTTGAGCTCCGCAAGTGCTGAACTGCCTTGGCTAGCAACGGCCGTGCGCTGACAATAGTCTGGCCTTCTCGCGTCGTCTTTATCACCGATCAGCATCAGTGCTGGGGCGCTAAACCGCCCGCTCATATTACCCCTACAGTCTGGATAAAAGGCCACCGCCGCTTGAAACTTGGCGTCGTAAAGCTGTCCCATGCCGCCTTCAAACACAGTACTGAGTACGGCATCCTTCGCCCAGCCCATCACCGCAATTCGATTTGCATCGACGAACGGCAGCGTCGCCAAGTGGGCGCCTGCGCCCACGGCGTCAGGCACTTGCGCGCCCACGATCCGGTCCCACTCTCCCGTGTTAACTTTATCGCTGGCACACATGTTCTCTGCCTTTCGCGGCTCAAAGCTATCAACCAACAGCGCCACATAACCCCAACCTGCTAACTCGACCGCCCAGTCTTTCTGATAGGCTTGAATGCCGCGACAGCCATGCAGCAAGACAACGGCCGGAAAGGGCCCATTGCCTTTCGGTCGCAAGAGCAGACCACGCAACGGCGTCCCTGGTTCAGGCTTGAGTTCAATACCCTTGGCTTTCGCTCGCTTGAGTTGGAACGGCGTCGGCGGTGTCCCCGCACTATTGAAGTTCACCCAATCAGCCGCGAATAGCGACCGCGGCGCAACGACGAGGAGCCCGAGCAACACCAAAGCTGCGCATGTGCGAATAGAGGCATGCTTCATAATCGACACCTCCGTTGTCTAAAGAGCAAGCTAAAACAATGCTACGCGCCTTCGCCGGTCCTGACTATAAGACGTGAACTGGACTGCCAGTCCATCGATGCTCCGGTTGGGAACCAGTGGATCGGGGTTCACGCAATCTGGGAATGTCTCCTTTGGGTCGAAAGCGGGCTGTTGATGGTTGTCGGTATAACTATGCCGCATAACAACGGCATCGAGGTGTTCGCTGCGCTCACTCGGACGAGTGTTCCGCGCGCCGCTCATGCCGGTTGTTAGGCAGCCATACCGATAGTTTTCACCATAGTGGCTTGCTGATATTCTCTGTAAACGAAGAGAACATGACGTTAAAGCTGATGCTTATTCTCTCCTCATCGCTCCTATTGGAATCGACGGAATGCTGGAGATAGGATGGGAATACAAGAAGCGTGCCGTTCCTCACCTTCACGACAACCTGATCGGTATTCTGGGCGGTTAGTTCCGTGACCGGTGGCCTGATAATCGCGGCTTGAATCCTCGGGTCGTGAAAATTAATAGTGTCAGCTTCTGGATGCGTTTGTACGTAGTAAACACCGCTCAAGAAGTTGTTCGGATGGGCATGCATTCGGTGTGAGGCGCCCTTTGCGCTGATATTCGCCCAGCAACCGGTGATTTCGATGGCGTCATAGCCAATTTTCAAGAATCTCAATACGATTTTAATGGTGCCATGGACGTGCGACACTAGATCACCAAATTCGCCCAATTTGTGTAGATCTTTGCTCGACTGCCAGGCTTCACCGGTGCCAAGCGGGGGTAGGCTTACACGCATTTCCTTAAGTGCTTTTATGACCTTCGCATTCGTTGCCTTATAGTTTTCCCTCCTAAGCTGAACGTTCCATACAAACGTTGGAAACACGGACAACACGTCCGAGCTCTCGATCCACGAATCGTCCTTCTTCTCCATGAGCCAGTCCTCGTGCCGTTCGATTGCTTGCCTAAGGGGTTTGATGATTAGTTGCGGTTACCGAGCCGGCGCCCCGATGAGAATGATTGTCGCCATAGGCGACACAATAAACCTATAAGGGCTTAACAACTGCCAGTATCACCACCGCAATCAAGATTAACACCGGGAATTCATTTAGCCAGCGGTAAAAGACATGACTGTGCTTACTACGATCATGCTTGAAATCCAGCAGTAGTTTGCCGCAATAGATATGATAAGCAACGAGAGCTATGACTAGTGCTAGTTTTATGTGCAGCCAAATGCCGCTGAAACCGTAACCCAGCCACAGCCATACACCAAATATCAAAGTGAGAACTGCGCCTGGCGTCATGATGCCGTAGTACAGTTTGCGTTCCATGATTTTGAAGCGTTCGATGCCGGCCGTATCAGTCACGGTGCTGTGATAGACGAACAACCGCGGCAGATAAAACAAACCCGCGAACCAGGTCACCATGAAAATGATATGCAGCGCCTTAATCCAAAGCATATGAAATCTCATTTAGCACTGGAATGAGTGGGAGCATCTCGTATATTCTACCCTGATTCGCGAGAGGGCACCGTAAGCAAGCACTTAACCATGAAAGCAAAAATACTAATCTTAGTTACCGTTATCGGTTTGCTAGTATCGTTAGTCAGTTGCCGAACTGACTTGATCAAGGCGGCATTCGAGGACAATCAAGGCCTAGACGCGCAGACAATAGCGGCCGGACTGAAAGAGGCGTTGCAGCAGGGCACCCAGCAAGGTGTCGATGCCTTGGGCCGGGCCGATGGCTATTTGGGCAATGGTCAGGTCAGAATTCCGCTGCCGGAGGAACTGCGTAAGGTTGAAAAATTCTTGCGCAAGATCGGCGCCGATCGTTACGCCGACGATTTCATCATTAGCCTCAACCGGGCGGCAGAGGCGGCGGCGCCCCATGCCAAGGCAATCTTCGTCGATGTAATCCGCAATATGACTATCCGCGATGCAGTGGATATTCTCAAAGGTCCCGACGATGCCGCGACACGATACTTTCGACGTAATTCCGAGACTCGATTGGCTACGAGCTTTCGTCCCATCGTAGCGAACTTCACCAGCAAAGTCGGTGTGACATCGCATTACAAGAAGTTTGCCAAACAGGCAGAACGTTTGGGACTCGCAGGCTCTAAGGATTTAGATCTGGATGACTATGTAACGAGTAAGGCCTTGGATGGGCTTTACTTGATGATCGCGGCTGAAGAGCGCCGCATTCGACAAGATCCGGTGGCGCGCACCACCGAATTGCTGCGCCGGGTTTTTCAATAGTTTGTTAATTTATTCCTCATTCTCCGTCTTTCCGACAAACGCGGTCGTATGCGTGCTATATGGACATATGACGGTTCTCCGATCTGATATAAGCTGTAGCTTCTCGAACATGGCTTCACTCAACTACCCCATAATAGGGAGTGCATGATGAAAATCTGCCGATTGATCTCCGTATTGATGTTATTAAGTTTTGTCACCATCACCACGCCATTTGCATGGCCGGCCGAACCCGGCTGGTATTTCGGCGCCGGCATTGGTAATTCGGATCCCGATGTAAGTTTCCTGGACGACGATAGCGGTACAAAGTTCTTCGCAGGTTACAACTATGATGGGACCTGGGGTTTGGAAGGCGCTTTCGTGGAGCTCGGTGATTTTGATATCGATACACGTCCGGGATCGGTAGAAGTAGACGGTTTTCAATTCGCTGCTGTCGGCAATCTACCGGTCGGCGAGGCGTCTTTATTCGGTAAGGCCGGTTTTTACAGGTGGGATGCCGAAGCCCCCGCCGGATCGCCGATAGGCGATGATGACGGCATCGATGTCATGTGGGGATTTGGCATTGCCTTCGAGATTTCCGACAATTGGCTCGTTCGCGGAGAATGGGAGCGCTTCGACATCGATGGTGATGATATCGACATGTTATCCATAAGCCTGGTCGTTAAATGACACAGTAACACTTTGCGGTTTTTCGCCGTCAGACAGAAATAGACACAACAAATCATTTAGGAAACGCTTGCCGCGATCAGTCGGCCGGATCGTTTGGTCGCCCCGCACAAGCAATTCTTCCCGTTGGGCAGTATTCAAAGCACTCATTGCCACAGAGATGGGTAGACCAGTGCGTTCTTGAAATAGTGGCACCGGGAATCCGTCGGTCAAGCGTAGCGCGTTCATCATAAACTCGACAATCGCATCCTGCCAAGAAAGGCGTCGATCGTCGATGATCCCTCGCGCGGTGCCTGCATTGGCGATGTAGGCGTTGGGTTGATTTATTTTTCTCGTACGACTGATACCCTCGGCATCGCTGATTTTTCCGTGGGCGCCGGCACCGATGCCGAGATAGTCTCCGAAGTGCCAATAATTGAGGTTGTGGTTACAGCGCCTGCCCTCGCGCGCATAGGCCGACACTTCGTATTGCTGGTATTCGTTGTCTCTCAGAAATTCTTGCAACTGTTGTTGCATCGTCCATCGGATATCGTCATCCGGCAGTTCCGGGGGTGCCGCATAGAATGCAGTGTTGGGCTCGATTGTTAGTTGATATACCGACAGATGATCGGGTGCTAAATCGATAGCGGTGCGAACATCGGCAAGGGCTTGCTCAACCGTTTGGTTAGGTAAGCCAAACATCAGGTCGAGATTGAAATTGTCAAACCCTGCCGCCCGCGCCGCATCCGCCGCGCGCAACGCCTCCTCGCGTCCGTGCATGCGGCCCAAGGCTCGCAACTTTTCTTCTTCGAAACTCTGCACGCCGATGGAGAGCCGATTGATACCGGCCTCACGAAAGCCCTTGAATCGGCCCAAATCGACGGTGCCGGGATTGGCTTCCAAGGTGACTTCGCTCTCAGCATCGAATGGCAGCCGCGCTCGTACGGCCGATAACAACGCGTCTATCGAGTCTGGCGAAAACAGACTCGGAGTGCCTCCGCCCAGGAATATGGACTGAATGCGGCGGCCCCACACGCGTGGCAGGTCCTGATCGAGGTCGCGTATGAGCGCGTCGATATACGCTTGCTCCGGCAGTTCTTCGCCTAGTCGGTATGAATTGAAATCACAATACGGACACTTACGTACGCACCAGGGTAGGTGAATATAGAGTGAAAGTGGCGGCGGCGCGGCAAAGTTGAACATTTGTCATAGAGACCGTGGCGGTCGTGATGAGGATTATAGCAATGATAGTAAGTCGGTTGCTCTTGGACCGCTGTTTCCGACGCGGTTCTACCTCGGCAACCGCTCCG
>LXTK01000119.1 GCA_001643475.1 Proteobacteria bacterium SPGG2
GCCGTCGCCGGAACGGCTGACATAGACACGGGCGACCGTCTGCTTTCCGGCCACCATGGGGACCGTGTTACTTAAGTTTTGAACCGCTTGGGTAACTTCAATATGGGAGGGCCGGAAATCGATGTTGCCGATCTCGTACGCGACCGGTTCAGACTGCGCCAACTCTTCATCGTTCGGCCCGCGCAGGAATGCAGTCAGGAAAACAGGACCTTCCAGAGGGAGTTCATCCAGCCTGAGAGAGAGGCCAACGGTCTTGCCCGGCGAAGCCTCGACGGCGACTCGTTCGGGAGCGTGCAGCAGTTGCTCGACTCGATCGCGCATGTCGTCCCGTGCGAGCATCAAGGTATCCAAACGCGCCTGCTCCGTTGTCAGTTCCCGCTCCAGCGCCCCGATTCCATTGGTGTACTCAATCTCAGCATCGCCGCTTTCGGACACATATTGACCGCGCAGAAAATCTCCGGGCGGTTCCGCGCGAACGCCGTGAACCGTACCACCCCGCTCGGCTTCCAAGGCGCGMKCSSCGGCGATCATGTCAKTAGTTCCGACGATGTCTATGGCGGAGTTTCCCGTCTCTTCAACCGTGTCCTCACGCGCTATGGACTGAACTTTAGTTATGTCAATTCCTCTGAGCCCGAGGCGGTGCGTAAGGCGATACGCCCGGAAACGAAAATGTTGTGGGTGGAAACACCTACGAACCCATTGCTCAAGGTGACTGATTTAGTGGCGATGGCCGATATCGCTAAACAGCATGGTCTGTATCTGGGGGTTGATTCGACCTTCGCCACGCCGGTGTTCCTGCGACCGTTAGAGCATGGCGTGGACATCGTCATGCATAGCACGACAAAGTATCTTAGTGGTCACAATCAAATTATCGGCGGTGCCCTCATCACCAATCGCCAAGACATCTATGATGAAATGAAATTCATACAAAAGACCATCGGTGCTGTTCCCAGTCCGTTCGACTGCTGGTTGCTACTTCTCGGGCTGAAGACATTGCATCTGCGTATGCAGCGTCACGCCGTCAGTGCCCAGCGTGTGGCTGAATACTTGGAAGATCACCCAAAGGTTTCCAAGGTCACCTACCCAGGGCTCGCATCGCATCCGCAGCACGAAATCGCCAAATCACAGATGTCGGGGTTTAGCGGGATGATCTCGTTTGAGTTGAAAGGTGGAATCGCCGCCGGTAAGGCAGTGATGAACAACGTCAAATTATGCGGTTTGGCCGAGAGTCTTGGGGCCGTGGAAACTATGATCACTCACCCCGCCACCATGACTCACGTGGACGTCCCCCCGGAAGAACGTCACGCACGCGGTCTAACCGATGGGCTGGTGCGACTTTCCGTGGGTATCGAAGACGTGGAAGATGTTGTTGCCGATCTCGAGCAAGCGCTCGATAAGGCGTGATCTACTAGCCCGATCCCGCAAGCCTGCGTCGGTTTCGCAATCCTAGCGGATTATGGGGATCGACGCCCGCCATAAACGGTTGTTTGCGATCTCGGTTGGTCAACTGATAAATCAGACCCAGCCAGTTGTTGAACATGGCTTTGCCGGTATCGGTCCAGGTGTTATCCACGTATTCGTGTAAGCGCTTCTCAGGAAGCCGGGGAATTGTCTTACCAGCAGACTTGGCGCTTTCCACCTGCCGTTTGTGTTCCTCTAGAATAGCGATTGCCTTGGGTGCGAAGTAGTTCTCGGGATAAGGCGGGTAGTCAGGCCGTTCATCGTTAATAAAGCGGTCGAGCTCGCGCTTATATTCCTTTAGCAGGCTGTTGATATCGTACTCCGGGTGACCTTGAAAGTAGATCAGCCGGAATTGATCGGGGCTGACTACAAGGTGCACGTCCGCCTGTTCGCTGTATGCGAGTACCGTCAATCCCGCCGCCTCGACCTGCTCGCGCGTAACCTCGTTAAAATGAGAGTGTGGCGCGTCGAAGCGAGTATTGATGTTACTGACGAGTGGGTGCTTGTGCTCGAGGAGCCGGTGCGAGTACACACCCCAACGTTTTCGCGGTAGGCGAACGCGCTCGATGTTGTGGTACAACTTCAGATCGGCGTGGGTAGCGAGACACGAGCAAACGATCGAGCAAACGTGTTCACGACCCCAGGCCAAGACATCTGCCATCGGGTCCCAGTAGGGCTCCTGCGTAATGTCATCATGGGCCGGGTTCGCACCGGTTATGATAAGTGCATCCAGGCCATCTTGTTGTAGCTGACAAAAATCTTCGTAGTAGCGTTCAACGTGTGTTTTCGCCTCGCCTTGGCGCTCGATCTCCCCAATCGTAAAGAGATGCACATAAAACTGGGCAATGTGATTACAGGATCCGATAAGCCGCAAAAACTGGCGTTCGGTCGCCTGCAAGGCAGCATCGGGCATCATATTAAGTAACCCGATATGTAGCTCGCGGATGTCCTGTTGTTTTGCCCGGTCTGCGTTCAGTACCTCTTGTCCGTCTTCACGCAACCGCTCAAATGCAGGTAGATTAGAATGTGCAACCAGTGGCATGCTTTAAACCTCTATGACTATGCGGCTGCCTGTTTCTGCAAGGTCTCACAGATAAGCTTGATGAAATCGGCCTCATTTTGGGCCTTTTCCGCATCGCGGGCTTCGACCGTATAGCCATACTGGTCAGCGATTGCTTGGTACAGCGGGCGACGATGGGCGACCAACTTGGGGAAAATCCACTGCATAAATCCGTCCGGATCGATGTCCTTGATCTCTTTCAGACCTTCCTGGCGCAAGTACTCCGTGAGTTGACCCTTAAAAAAATCCTCTTGGTAGTAAAGCGGTTTGGAGTTTTCGATTTGCCGCGTGATTAACTTATCTTCCATATCTTTGCCGGCACGGATGTAGATGATCAGGGTGTGTTCCGCCAGGGTCTCGAGCACATCATCATCGTCCAGTTCACACACGCTGCCACCCATATCGTTGATGAAATGGGCATAACGATAAATATCCTTGGCCTTGGTGATGAAGGATGCAACGTCCCGCATCGCGTGGATCTCAGCTTCTCGGTGCAAACGCTGCCGGGCCCTGAATTCTTCCAATGAAAGTCCGCCCAACTCCGGATTACCGATCTTTCCTAGAAATGTCGAGATTGGCTCGAGGTTGTGTACCGTAATATTGCTGCCGATATAGATCGAGTCGCTGCACAACAGGTCGCGCAGAAAATCGACCTTCATAGCTTCCTTCTTTACGTTATCGAGGATTGCTTCTTGTAGATACTTGGTGCCGATACGGTAGTCACCGGAATAATGAAACCATGCAGATTTCGGCAGCTTGTTGGCGAGCGTGGTCTTACCGACTCCGGACATACCGAGCAACGTGATTGCCTTGTTGTCCCATCGCTTGAAATCGGCGCAAGTTATATGCATGGGTTTACCTGAAATCTATCTAGTTTAAATTATAGTCGGCACTCAGTTATGGCGTTATGACAATGTCAATTCGACGATTTTTCGCTCTTCCCGTTTTGGTCTCGTTGTTGGCGACCGGTCGGGTCTCACCATAGCCAACGGCCACGATCTTCGCAGGATCGATACGCATACTGGCACGCAAGTACTGTTTTACAGCATGTGCACGTTGCTTCGAGAGTAGCAAGTTCGCTGAGTCGCTGCCGTGCGAATCGGTGTGTCCTTCGATTCTCAGCTTGCTTCGAGGAAAGGTCTTAATCGCTTCTTGTACCTTGGTTAGCAATTGAAAGCTATTCGTCCCAATTGAAGAGTGTCCGCTCTCGAAATTCAGTCCAATGAGACGGATGATAATGTTGTTGGTTCTGCGCAGCACATTCGCTTCATCACGTGTAAACATACGTTCAACGCGATGAAATCGCTGGCGGATCCGTGCCTGGGCCTCTAAGCGCCTTGAAAGTGCCATACGCTCTTCTGATGCACTACCTAGCATTCGCTTCAGTTGTTTTACTTCTCCCCGCAGATCGTTCACATTCTGGTTGAGCTGCTGCGAGTTCGACTGTTGATCCTCGATATAGCCGATAATCTCCTTTGTGGGCCCTGCCCAGCCATTGTCTAGGGCGGCGGCCTTATCGGTAGCAGCCGTAATTTGCGAAATTGGAATCTCCCAATCAAGGATTAGGTCTTCCATGCTTAGTTTCTTGGTCTGAGCGTCGCGTATTGTCTTTGCCAGATAAAGCGCGTGCTTGGCTTCATATTTCGCCTGTTGGGCGAGGCTTCGCGGTACGTCCGTGTCGTAGCGATTGTCGCTCAGCGCCTTGTCAGCCTCTTGCAAAAGGTTGTGTGCTTTTTGCAGGGTCTTAGGTGCATATTTCTTGACCTTGAGCTTGTCGGCCTTAGCTAACAGCACGCGAGTTTGGCTAAGGTAGTTGGTCTTGATCGCCATGAGTTCGGCGTTACGATAGTATTTCTCCGCGCTCTTCGCATTCTTCTCGACCGCTTTCGTAGAGCCGCGCTCCAGGTCGATCATGGCCTTAGAAAATTTTTCCTCCGCCCGGCGCCACGAGTCTCTCGCGTGCTTGCTGGCCTGCACCGACTGCGCGTCGCCGCGGGTCTTTATTAGGGTCGCCATCTTGGATTGGGCGAGCCTGCTAGCGCGCGAAGCCTGCTTAAAATAGTCAGTGGCTGCCAGCAAATCGTCGCGAATGGTGCCGAGGCTCCGGCCACGTTCGAACTTCTGCTCCGCGCTGCGGTAGCGTTTTACCGCCTTGGCATAGCTTCGCGGGGCCAAGATTTCCGCCTGTGTCGATTTGGCTGCTTCGAAAGCGGCAGTGGCGTCTTGAAAAAGCGACTGTTTGACTTGTTGACTCGCAGCGCCATTGGCAAAGCAAATAAACAACAAAGCCACTGCTGAACAAATAGTCACCCGTTTTGCTTGCATGATATTCCCCCTGGTCTGTGACCATGACTGCATCTCACACCCGGTGAACCCCCGCGCCCCCTGCGGGGTTCAACACCCACATATTAAGGCATTCTGCGGCTGCAAGGGTACGGTTGGGGTACATCGGCCGGTTGGCCGGGCGCTACCCTCAGTCCAGGATCACGGTGCCAGCGGCGGTTCCAAGAATCAGGATGTCGGCGCCACGCCGGGCGAATAGCCCGTTAGTGACCACGCCCGGGATATGATTGAGTTGCGCTTCTATCTCCACCGGGTTAAGGATTTTGAGGTTTTTTACATCCAAGATGATATTGCCATTGTCGGTGGTGAAGTTGGGGCGCAACGCTGGGTCGCCCCCGAGTTTGACGATCTGTCTCGCTACCAGGCTTTGTGCAATCGGGATTACCTCGACCGGCAGTGGAAACGCGCCCAGTATGTCAACCAGTTTCGATTCATCGGCGATGCAAACAAATTTTTCACTGGCCTGGGCAATGATCTTTTCCCGGGTCAGGGCTCCGCCCCCACCCTTGATGAGGTGCAGATGTTTTGTGGCCTCATCGGTCCCATCTACGTAGAGCGGCAGGTCGCCGGTCTCGTTGAGACCAAGCACCGCTATGCCATGCTTCTTCAGACGTTCGGCGCTGGCTTCCGAGCTGGCCACAGCGCCGTCGATTTTGCCCTTTATCCCCGCCAAGGCATCGATGAAGTGATTGGCGGTCGAGCCGGTACCGACACCCACTATCATGCCTAGCTCTATGTAATCCAACGCGGCCCGCGCCGCTGCTTGTTTCATTTCATCCTGATTCATGGTTGCACCGGTAAAGAATGCGTGTGGTTGAGCATACCGCCTCTCGCAGGTCGAAAGAAGTAGGCCTTGTGGGTTGGCGGACGCGATAGCGTGTTGCCGGCAAGGGCTATCACCTCGGACAATAATATCTGATAGATTACGGCTGTGCCGAGAAACTACATCAAAAAAATACTAACTGCCCGCGTCTATGACGTCGCCAAGGAGACCCCACTTGAGTTTGCGCCGACGTTGTCGCGACGATTTGGCAACCGCATTTGGCTCAAACGTGAGGATCAGCAGCCCATCTTTTCGTTTAAGGTGCGCGGGGCCTATAACAAAATGATCGGACTACCACGCGATACCCTTAAGAAGGGTGTCGTGGCCGCCTCGGCCGGGAATCACGCACAAGGAGTGGCGCTTGCCGCTACCCGTCTAAAGGCGAAATCCGTCATCGTCATGCCACTAACTACGCCCCGCATCAAGGTGGATGCGGTGCGCGCCCTTGGGGGCAAGGTGATATTAAAGGGCGACAACTACGACGAGGCCTATGAGCACGCGCGCGAGATATGCGAAACCCGTCAACTGACCTTCATCCATCCTTACGATGACCCGGATATCATTGCCGGCCAAGGCACGATTGGCTTCGAGATTTTGAAGCAGCATACGGGCGACCTAGATGCCATTTTTGCGCCAGTCGGCGGCGGCGGATTGATCGCTGGCATCGCTGTTTACGTCAAGCAGCTACGTCCAGATATAAAGATAATCGGGGTTGAACCCGAAGATGCGAACGGCATGCATCGATCACTGGCAGCCGGCAAGCGCGTTCATCTCGATCATGTCGGAATATTCGCGGATGGTGTTACCGTACGAGCTCCAGGCAAGGAGCCATTTCGGCTCGCCAAGAAGTTTGTCGATGAAGTGGTGGTGGTGAGCAACGATGAGATCTGTGCCGCCATCAAGGACATCTTCGAAGACCAGCGCTCTGTACTAGAGCCAGCCGGCGCCTTGGCATTTGCTGGTCTCAAGCGCTATGTAGAGCGAGAGCGGCTCAAGAAGGCGAGTCTGGTCGCGATCGCCTCAGGTGCCAATGTAAACTTTGATCGTTTGCGACATGTGTCTGAGCGGGCCGAGCTCGGCGAGCGCCGCGAAGCGATCCTGGCCGTGACCATACCCGAGCGACCTGGAAGTTTTCGAAAATTCTGTGCCGTGATTGGCAATCACAATGTTACCGAATTCAATTATAGGCATGCCGACCCGACGAAGGCACACGTTTTCGTTGGAATCCAGATCAGCGACGCCAAAGAGGCGAGGAAGATCATTAGCGCGTTACGCCGGAACGGATACGAGACTCTTGATATGATCGATAATGAGATGGCCAAGCTACATATCCGCCATCTCGTGGGCGGACGTGCGCCGAACGCTATGAATGAGATGCTTTATCGGTTTGAGTTTCCAGAGCGCCCAGGTGCGCTGCGCAACTTCTTAAGCAAGATGGGCCAGACATGGAATATTAGCTTGTTCCACTACCGTAATCACGGCGCTGACTTCGGCCGTGTGCTTGTGGGTATGCAAGTTCCGCCCAACGAAAAGAAACAATTCAAAGAGTTTCTCGATAACTTGGGTTACGAGTACGCCGACGAGACAGATAATCCGGCGTATAAGTTATTCTTGAGCTGATCAAGACCGCCTTTTTTACTAACGCGTTCAACCTTTTCGATGATGACATCTTGTTTGGGCACGTCTCGATACGGGCCACTGCGCCCTGTCGGGGTAGATTCTATCTTCCGCAACACATCCATTCCTTTAATTACCTTTCCGAATACGGTATAACCCCAGCCATCTCTCGCGTTCTCCTTATCTAAAGAGTCATTAGTTGCGGTGTTGATGAAAAACTGTGAGGTCGCGGAATGGGGATCACCAGTACGCGCCATGGCGATAGAGCCAACCACGTTCTTAAGGCCATTGGCCGCCTCGTTCTTGATCGGCTCGCGCGTTGGTTGTTTCTCGAGCCCTGGCTTAAAGCCACCTCCCTGGATCATGAAACCTGGAATGACTCGATGAAAAATCGTGCCATTATAAAATCCATCATCGGCATACTTGAGAAAGTTGTCGACAGTAGCCGGCGCCTTCACTCGATTGAGCTCGATTTCAATCACGCCAAAGTTTGTCGTCATACGCATGATAGGGCCGACCTTCTCCCCCGCGTGTGCGGAATACGAGGAAACGACAGCAAACGTGACCATCGATGCCGCCAGTAAAACCTGCCGAAAACGATACATAAGTTTGTCTCCACAATGATAAGCTGACTGCAGTGCGACTAGCGTTTCTCCATCCTAATAATAGCCTTCCATTCTTTGGCCGTCACCGGCATTACCGAAAGGCGATTGCCACGTCTGACTAGGCGTAGTTCTTTTAGTAATGGGTTCTGCTTTATCTCACTAAGCAGAATTGCCCCTTTCATCTTGCGGACAAAGCGCACGTCTACCATATACCACCGGGGATTGCTGGCGCTACTCTTGGCGTCATAGTAGGAACTCTTGGGATCGAACGCGGTGAAATCCGGGTAATGTTCGCGTGCGATCTCAACAATTCCAATGACGCCGGGCTCTGCGCAGTTCGAATGATAGAAAAATGCTTGGTCACCTACCTTCATTTCGCGCATGAAGTTGCGTGCCTGATAATTGCGAATACCGTCCCAGTGGTCTGTTTTGCGACGCGCCGCCGCAAGTTGATCGATGCCATAGGTGCTCGGTTCGGACTTCATCAACCAATAGCGCATGAGTTTATTACCATCACTTACAAGAACGGGATTGTGCCAGCTTGGCCTAAGACATTGTGTAGACAGCTCGGTCGGTTATGACTGCCTCAAGCGGCATGTCCCAGGGTTTTGCCTCAAGGCTGTCGACGCGCTGAAAGTCGTGAGCAATGCCGATTAGACTTGGTTTGCGCCATATTTTGCGATTGCGCAGGAACGATAGACTGCGGTCGTAGAAACCACCACCCATGCCGAGACGGTTACCCCTTTCATCGAAACCGACTATGGGCAAAAGAACGAGGTCGAGCTGTTGTGCGCGCACGAGATCTCTGGCTGGGACCACTGGTTCGGGTATGCCAAAGCGGTTTTGCGCTAAAGGTGTACCCGGTTCTGCCGGCGCAAACCACAGGTAATCGCCACTAAGGCGCGACAACACGGGAAGGTAACAAGTTTTGCGCATGTCCCACATGCGTTCCATGATTGCGTGAGGATCGATTTCTCCGTCATTGGCAAGGTAGCAAGAGATTCGTCGACTTACACGAAAAAGGTGTGAATGTGTAACATTAAACGTAAGCCGCTTGCTTGCGAGCATTTGCTCGTCGGGTGAGAGCGCAGCTCGCTGGGCGCGCAAGCGTCGGCGAAAAACAGCTTTAGTGTTTTTTGCAGGCAACGATAGAACTTAAGAATAGTAGAGCAAACAAGGCGCCCTCCGCATGTGCCGTCTCGCTCTTGCGCCTTGAACCGCATGGTTCAAGTGGGGTGCCTCAGCGAGGCTTCAGGCTTTCCGCTGCAAGGCGGACATGCGCAACAGCATCAACAATTCGGCTCCCCGAAACAGAGCATTAGGTTCTAAGGACTTCATAGAACGACACGAACACCGCAGGGGGCACGCTTCCATAATAACTCTATATGGCCGCGAACCAAAATGTTGTGAAATTGAGCTACTGCTCCTGACGTAAAACAGCGTCGATCTTATTCTGTAGAAAGCGCAACTTCTGACCGACGTCAGGCGCGAATGTTTCGCGTTTGCGTAAATCCAACAGATCGTTGCTGATATTTAGCGCAGCCATGATGGCGCAGCGCTCAGTGCCAATGACTTTGCCGCTGTCCTGGATCTCGCGCATCTTGCGGTCGAGAAAGCTTGCCGCCGCCGACAGTGCCTCACGCTCGTCTTCCGGGCAGGCAACCATAAATTCCTTCCCCATAATATTGACGCTTATACCGTCTTGCACCGCCTTCACCTCAGCCGCGCTCCAGCGCTTTGAGACGTCCAATCATGTCCTCAATGCGACTTCTCGCAAGTCGGGTTTTCTCTACGAGTTTGGTGTGCTCGTCTGTCAGACCCTGTTTCTCTGCCTTGAGCGAACTGTTCTCATGCCTGAGATGTTGACAGACATCGATCAGTTGGTCGATTCGACCCTCTAGATCCTTCATATCTTCGTTTCCGTCCACGCCTGTTCACCGACAATCACTTTATTTTCAATAAAATATAGGACTGACTTCGCTCTGGGTCAACGGTTTCTCTACCTTTTTTGGGTGTTATAATTAGCAGTTC
>LXTK01000255.1 GCA_001643475.1 Proteobacteria bacterium SPGG2
GCGAAGGATGCATCAGCCGATTGGCAAGCTCACCGTCGGTGGTGAACATCAATAGACCGGTCGTATTTACATCCAAGCGACCGACCGCTACCCAACGGCCCCTACGCAAGCGCGGTAGATGATCGAAGACCGTCGGTCGTCCAGCCGGATCGGAGCGGGTACACATTTCCCCTTCCGGTTTGTAATACCGCAATACGCGGCAAGACTCGAGCTTATTGAGGTCGGCAACTACGCGTCCGTCTACGCGGATGATCTGACCCAGATCGACTCTATCACCGAGCTTGGCACGCCTCTGATCTACGGAGACCCGCCCCTGCTCGATCCATTTCTCCATCTGTCGGCGCGAACCGACCCCCGCACGAGCCAATACTTTCTGAAGTTTCTCGCTCATTCTTAATCACGATTCACCGACTCTAGTGTGATCATGCGCAGGCTCTGGTGATTCAATGCCCCTTGGTGCCCGTTGGTCGTCGGCTTGTACGGCGTCCACTTCCGGTGAGAGTAGATCGGCCTGATCTGCCACACCGCCCGCAATGGGCAACTCTGATTGCGTTCCAAGCTGAAAGCCGAGCTCTTTCCCAATCTCTTCTAGATTGCGCATTTCCGCCAGGGGTGGCAATTCATCGAGACTGGTTAGGTTAAAGTGCTCAGCAAACTTGCATGTGGTGCCATATAGCCCGGGTCGCCCGGGCACATCCCTATGTCCAACCTGATGAATCCATTCACGAACTAAGAGGGTACGAAAAAGTTCAGCGCTAACAGATACACCACGGATCTCTTCTATGTCCCCACGGGTAACCGGTTGTCGATAGGCGATGATCGCAAGTGTCTCCAACAACGCGCGCGAGTATCGCGGGGGGCGCTCTTGGTGAAGACGCGAAATCCATTCGCCATACTTTTCGCGGGTTTGAAATCGATAACTGCGTTCTGCGCGCTTGAGTTCTATCCCTCTGCCCTCGTAGTCCTTTTCAAGCATCTTGAGAGCGTCACCGATCTCTCGTTTCGAGGGTCGAGACTCGGCTGGAAATAGCGATAACATCCGGTCGAGCGTCAAGGGCTCACCGGCCGCCAGTAGGGCGGCCTCAATGATGTTTTTCAGTTCCGAATTCACGTCCGACATCAAGCGGCCGCCTTAACGTGAATCGAGGCAAATAGTTCGGTTTGTACAACAACTAATAAAGCCTCCTTCAACAACTCCAGGATGGCAAGAAAGGTCACGACAAGTCCCATCTTTCCTTCGCTCACATCAAACAGATCGTCAAAATCAACAAACTCCTCACCACTGACGCGGCTCAAGATCTGACTCATACGTTCCCGAACCGATAAACGTTCCCTTAGGACGTGGTGATGGCGATAGTGCTCCACCCGTTGCATCACCCGTTTAAATGCATCCATCAGCTCCGACAGGGTTACATTGGGCTCGACTCGCTGAACTGGCTTGGCATTGAAATCAACAACGACCACATGAATGTCACGCCCTACTCTCGGGCGGCTGTCTAAATCTTCCGCGACTTTGCGATAACGCTCATATTCTTGGAGCCGTCGCACGAGCTCAGCCCTTGGGTCTTCCTCATACTGCTCCTCAGTGGGCCGCGGCAACAACATTCGCGACTTGATCTCTGCCAGCACCGCTGCCATCACCAAATATTCACCAGCGAGCTCTAATATAGCCGACTGCATTAGCTCTATATAGGCCATGTATTGTCGCGTGACGTCGGCTATAGGGATATCAAGGATATCGATGTTCTGCTTGCGAATAAGATATAGCAACAGATCCAACGGTCCTTCAAAGGTCTCCAAAAACACCTCAAGGGCATCCGGTGGAATATACAGGTCGCGAGGTAGTTCAGTAACGGCCCTTCCCTCAACCACTGCCAACGTTGTTTCCTTTTGCCCCGGTGTGTTCATCAATTATATGTCAACCCCATTGCTTGACGTACGTCAGTCAAGGTCTCCTCAGCCGCGTCTTGAGCCCGTTCGCAACCCTCGGCGATGATATTCTTCACCAGCGTGGGGTCACTTGAATAGTCAGCCGCTCGTTTGCGGATCGGTTCAAGCTCCGCAATCACAGCGTCGATAACCTTCTTCTTGCACTCAATGCAACCAATGCCTGCGGTCCGGCAACCCTCCTGAACCCAGCGTCGCGTGTCATCATCCGAATAGACTTGGTGAAACGGCCAGACAGGACACTTTTCAGGGTCGCCCGGATCTGATCGTCGAACTCGGGCTGGGTCGGTAGGCATCGTGCGCATTTTCTGTTCAATCTCATCCGGCTCGTCCCGCAGCGCAATGATGTTGTTGTAAGACTTAGACATCTTCTGGCCGTCCAGGCCGGGGACCTTGGGTGACGGCGTCAGCAACGCCTGCGGCTCCGGCAAGATGATCTTACCGCCGCCCTCGAGATAGCCATATAGCCGTTCCTTGTCGCCAATAGAGATGTTTTTCTGCTTTTCGAGCAAGGCCCGCGCCTTTTCAAGCGCGGTGCGGTCACCCTTTTCAAGGTAGCCGGTACGCAACTCTCGATACAATGTACCGGTCTTTTTACCCAGCTTCTTGATCGCTTCTTTGGCTCGATCCTCGTAGCCAGGCTTACGCCCATACAAGTGATTAAACCGGCGCGCTATTTCACGTGTCAGTTCCACATGCGCGACCTGATCCTCGCCCACCGGGACCAGCCCCGCCCGGTAGATCAAGATATCAGCGCTCTGCAAGAGCGGGTAGCCCAGAAATCCGAAAGTCGAGAGATCCCGATCTTTGAGCTGCAGCTGCTGGTCTTTGTAACTTGGAACCCGTTCCAACCACGATAACGGCGTAATCATTGATAGCAGGGTGTGAAGTTCGGCGTGTTGGGGCACATGAGACTGGATAAAGAGAGTGGCGTGATGTGGGTCAACATCAGCCGCCAACCAATCGATCACCATGTCCCAGATGTTTTCTCTTACCACATCCGGTTCTTCATAGTGTGTCGTTAATGCGTGCCAGTCGGCAACAAAGTAGAAGCACTCATACTCATGCTGCAACCTAACCCAGTTTTTGAGTACGCCGTGGTAGTGTCCAAGATGAAGACGCCCCGTCGGACGCATGCCCGAAAGTACACGTGCCGGTTGACCCGGCGGGACGTTGCTCACAGCAGCCATGACAAGCCTACGATATGGGCCAGAAACGTGAGCGACAATTCAATTGGTGGTGTGACAATGCGTGACAATACCCCACTAAATAGAAGCACCAATAAGATTAGAAATCCAACGGGTTCCAAGCGATTCAACCACCTAGCCCAGCGACCTGGCAACAATCCAACCGCTACCCGCCCGCCATCCAAGGGTGGTAACGGCAGCAGATTAAACACCATGAGTAGAACATTAATAAGCATGCCCACCAGGCCCATATAGATGATCGGTGTCGCCATGGTCGATCCCCACAATAGGCTTCCAACCTTGACCACCACCGCCCATAAGGTGGCCATGATTAGATTGGCCACCGGGCCACCCGCAGCCACCAACATCATGTCTCGTTTGGGGTGCCGCAGATTACCCCAATTGACCGGCACCGGTTTGGCCCATCCAAATAGAAAGGGCGCCTTCAACAGCAACAATGCCCCCGGCAACAACACCGTGCCGATCGGATCGACATGTTTGAAAGGATTGAGGGTCACCCGACCCAGGCGCTCCGCCGTCGGATCACCCAAATATTTCGCAATCCACCCATGGGCAGCCTCATGGACGGTGATCGCAAGAAGAACGGGCAAGATCGAGACAATTATCAGTTCGGGCTGGGCTACGTTGGCTAATATCCCCAAGATCTTATGCAGCATTAGGGGCAGTATATCAGGCTGGCAATCGCGCATAAATTGGCGTTTGAACGAACTTTTGATCCGATCATCGACACTACCCCACCGACTCCGCAAGCGAGAAAGCTGCGATATCGCCCTTGCCATGCCGTGCGATGCTGGCCAGGCCATTAGACAGGGCGACCACCGTCGTTGGCTCCCAGCCACAGTACCCCCCGTCGATAACAAGATCGACCTCGTGTTCAAGCCGGCTGCGAATCTCTCGTGGATCATTCAGCGCGAGCTCCTGGCCTGGGAGGATGAGACTCACACTCATGAGCGGCTCCCCCAGCTGGGCCAGTAAGGACTGGGTAATTGGATGCTGCGGGATTCTAACCCCGATGGTCTTGCGTCTTGGATTAAGTAGCCGGCGGGGAACCTCGCGCGTGGCCGGTAGAATAAAGGTGTAAGGGCCTGGTGTATTGGCCCGTAGTACGCGGTAGTCTGCGTTACCTACCCGAGCGTAGATGGCCACCTCGGACAGGTTGCGACACATCAGTGTAAAGTCGTGGTGATGATCTAACCCCCTGATACGGCGGATCCGCTCCATCGCCTCGCGGTCCCCGATATGACAACCGATCGCATGACTAGAGTCGGTGGGGTAGACAACCACACCGCCACCACGAACGATGTTGACCGCGCGCTCGACCAGACGCGGCTGGGGGCTTACTGGATGAATTTGGAAGAACTGAGCCACGCGATTTATACCGCTATTTTTTTTGCCGCTCTTTTTTCACGAATTTATCAAGCTGGCCCGCCGCCCACTTCTGGCCACCCAAACCGAACGCTAGCGCCAAACCGAATACTATCCCCGCGATTACGATAAAAAACGTCCAGCGGATGATGTCATCTGCTACGTCGACTTGATCGAGCGCGATCACAATAACAAAAATCATGATGCCATATCGACTCACTCTCCCAAGTAGCTCGGCGTCCTCGAGGCCGATGTTCTTCGAGTAGGCGACCATCGCGTCGCCGACGAATCGTGCGAAATAGAGTCCGATGGCAAGTATAATCACGGCGACAATAACGTTGGGCACAAACAAGGTGATTTGCGTAAACATATCGGAGACAACAGTAAGGCCCAGTGTTTCAAAGGCGATCAACAGCGTGAATAGGATTACCAGCCAGTAGATCAGTATTCCCAAGATGTCGATCGTGGTCTTGCCGATTCCCCCCTGTTTCAAGAACTTGTCAATGCCGGCCTTTTCCGTCACGACATTAAAATTGATGAGCTTGAGGCCCTTAACCACGGCAAAAAGCAGGAATTTAGCAAGCAACCAACCCGCTACCAAAATGACAATGGCAAGCAACAGCTTGGGCATAAACTCGCCCAATTGGACTAGAAAGCCCCGACCGGTCTCGAAAGTTTGAGTAACTTGGTTCATAGCCATTCTCCTGTTGTCATGTGTTATCGTGACAATTCTTGCGCGCCGGCCGCACCGGAGTCAATAGTTAACTGCTGGCAAGCATCTCTTCACTGCATGCGACAGCGGTTCGTTATTCTATACTCCTTACCCAGGGGTAGGGCGACCTCGCCAGCACGGGGTGCCTCAGCGGGATCGGCACCTCGAACTGCTTCTCGGAACCCAGCGCAAATGGACGACCGGGCGTCTGGGGCGTGTCCACCTACGACCTGGCTCCGTTCCTCGGCCGTCGTGCCGAGGTCCGGTGGCTCTTCGGTTCGCTGGCGTTCGGCGACGCGACGTTCCTGTCGTATCTGGAAACGCCGAGCGTGCCGGGCGGCTTCGACATCAACGAGAACGACGAC
>LXTK01000237.1 GCA_001643475.1 Proteobacteria bacterium SPGG2
ATTCATCGACGCACCTACTGGCCCTGGGTTGTTCGCCAACCCGCAAAGACATCTATCGGCGGCGGTCTGTGGCCGGAAAACGGAAGACCTCGACCCGCCAGTTACTATGAAGTGCACTCAGGACCAAACAAGATGGCCCACCAAACGTTCTATTCTTGCCAGCAGCACCAGGATTTAGCACCCAGGGGCGTTTACTTCTATCACAGATGAGTCTGTGACTGTGACCATACACGATTGCACGTGCATCGGGATACAAATTGCGCAATATCGTATGTCGACGAGCCGGCCGACCTGCATTGTGCCCATGCACCGCCACCAAGCAGCCACCTGGTAGATCGACCGATAGATCATCAGGCAATGCATCAAGTGCCGATCGATCCTCTCGTGGCCATTTTTGCTTCGTGTCATTGTTTCCGCGAACTGCCATCACCCGCTTACCTCGCACCCGTAGCACTTGCAACACGTGTGCGTTGCCAATATCCCCCGCGTGTACCGCCAGATCGCAATCGTGAACAATATCAATGATTCGCGGATCCAGAAACCCATGGGTGTCCGATAAGATCCCTACGCGCATACCAAGATTATACGGCTTTAGAGTTATCGGCTGGAATCATGTTGTAGCCTGCCGGTGATTTCCGCGTTCGAACCACATAACAGTAGCACCAGCCACCGCAGCAGGCATAATCGCCAGGTTAACCAAGGGCACGACGGTAGCAAGTAAAACGGCGGCACCGAAACTAAACGACAGCAACCTACGCGTCTTGGCATAGCGCCGCACTTGTGAGAACCGCATACCTTGGTTTTCCAGCGGATAGGCCAGATACTCAAGCGCCAACAACCAGGAAGTCGCCATCAACCACAGGAGCGGTGCCAACAGGTTAATAATGGGGATAAACGTAACTATCAGTGGCAACAGAATCATTGCCAATAGATATGTCAATTTACGCAACTCACTAGCCAACGATACCCCCACACTCTTCAACCGCGACACATCTGTCGTCGGAACAGGCATATTGTTTTTATCGAGTGCGTACGCTACGCGTTCGGCAAGCCAACCGTTGAATGGCGCCGCAATCAGATTGGCCGCCAAGGTAAACGTGAAGAACATGAACACACTGGCCGCAACGGCAAAAATAAACCAAAGTAGTCCGCGCGCGAGCTGCGCCCACAAGCTGTCCACAGTCGGGAGAAACCAATCCAGCAGCGCTTCGAACTGGTCGATAAAAAGCCACACCAGTCCGACGAACACCAGAACATTTACCAATAGTGGAATCAGAAAGAAACGCCGTAATCCTGGACGAAAGATGAGGCGATAACCTTGGAGTAAATACCTTGGCCCGCTAACCAGGTCAGCGATCAAGTAGAGACCCTAGGGCGAGTACATAATGAAGAACTTCGGCATCGGTCAGTAGATGCCGGCCACCGCCCGGCCACAGACATCGATGATGATTCCCACCCACGGCATCGCCAGCAGCAACACAAGCCCGTTGACCCCGATGAGCACGCGCATGTCCAGACTTGCGGTGATCGGGGTAGTGTCTTCGGCGTCATCGAAATACATGACCTTCACAACCCGAATGTAATAATAGGCACCGATCACTGCGAATAGCACGGCAAGGATAGCAAGCCAGATCATGCCCACTTCAATCACCGACTGGATGACCAACAATTTTGCGTAAAACCCAATCGTGGGCGGCGCCCCTGCCATCGAAAACATTAGTAATAACATCAAGAACGCATACCAGGGGCTTCTCTGATTGAGGCCCTTAAAATCATCGACCCGCTCGGCTTCAAACCCCGATCGCGAAAGCAGAATAATCATGCCAAACGCCCCTAGACTCATCACGGCATAGACAAGCACGTAGAAGAGCGCCGAGCTATAGCCGTTAGGCGTAGCGTTCACGACCCCTAGGAAGAAAAACCCCATGTGAGAAATCGACGAATACGCAAGCATGCGCTTAATATTGCTTTGCGCAATCGCTACCACATTACCGATAGCCATAGACAGCACCGCCAGTATCGTGAGCATGTCCTGCCACGATACGGCGAGGTCCTCGAGGCCGCCTACCAGCAGGCGCATGACCAATGCGAAACCCGCGATCTTTGGCGCGGTGCCGATGTAGAGCGTAACCGAAGTCGGCGCACCATGATAAACATCCGGCACCCACATGTGGAACGGCACCGCGCCCAGTTTGAAGGCGATACCAACGACAACGAAAACCAGGCCGAAGATAAGCACCACATCGTCCGCCGCCATGCCCGCCACCGCTTGTCTGACACCTGCAATATCCAGCATCCCGGTCAGCCCATAGAGAATCGACATGCCGTAGAGCAATATGCCCGATGAGATAGCGCCAAGCACGAAGTACTTCATGGCGGCTTCGGTCGCCTGTGCCGAATCACGCTGGAACGCAACCATGGCGTATAGACTCAACGCCAGCAACTCAAGCCCAAGATAAAGCGTCAGGAAGTGACTGGCCGAAGCCATAATCATCATGCCAACCACACCAAATAGGCTAAGCACAAAATACTCGCCGCGGAACATTCCACGCTCACGAATGTAGTCGCGGGAATACACGAAAACGAAGAATACGATCAGGTAGGTAGCCAGCTTGATGGCATTTGATAACGAGTCGTGGACGAACATACCACTAAACGTCATGCCGGCCGGGGTCATCAGGAGGTTGAGCGTTAATGCCGCCGCACCAAGCAAAGTCACCTGACTAAGCCAATAGATCACCATACGCGCCTGCTTACTCACGAACAGATCGACGCAAAGAATCAAGCAGCCCATAGCGCATACGAAGATCTCGGGTAGCGCTAGCCACATATTAGGGATTTCAGGCGTCATCTCTTCGACTCTATCATTTCCTCAGCAAGCTACAGTTTTGACGTGGCGACCTGTTCAAGCAGATGATCCACTGACACATGCATCACCTCCAGAAACGGGAACGGCCATAGCCCCATCACCAACACAGGGATCGCCAATAGACCTAAGAACAACACTTCCCGTGGCGTCGCATCCTCGAGGGCTGCGACGCTATCTTTGGTGACCGCCCCAAAGATGACGCGTTTATACATCCACAAGGTATAGGCGGCACCCAGAACCAATATGGTCGCGGCAAGCACCGCATACCACACGTTGACTTGATAGGCCCCAAGAATCACCAAGAACTCGCCCACGAAACCGGAAGTACCTGGCAAACCGGTATTGGCCAAGGCAAACAACATCATAAACGAGGCGAACACCGGCATGCGATTCGCTACCCCACCGTAGTCCTCGATTTCGCGTGAGTGCAATCGGTCATACAAGACCCCGACACATAGGAACAAGGCGCTGGAGATGAACCCGTGAGAAATCATTTGCACGAGCCCACCTTCAATGCCCTGTGGGTTGAATATGAAGAACCCGAGCGTGACGAACCCCATATGCGCAATCGACGAATAAGCAATCAGCTTCTTCATATCCGTTTGCATAAGGGTTACCAAGCCAATGTATACAATCGCTACCAACGACAACGCGATCATGAAACCCGCCAGTTGATGGCTGGCATCCGGCACAATGGGCAAGCTGAAACGCAGAAAGCCGTAGGCGCCCATCTTTAACAAGATCGCGGCAAGAATGACGGAACCGCCGGTGGGGGCTTCAGTATGGGCGTCGGGGAGCCACGTATGCACCGGCCACATCGGTATCTTAACGGCGAACGCCGCAAACAATGCGAAGAAAATCAGGATTTGGGCGTTCATGCCCAACTGAACCTGATGAAATGTCGCAATGTCGAAACTGCGATCGGCCTGATAATACAGATAGATAAACGCCACCAACATTAGGACTGAACCGAGAAACGTGTAAAGAAAGAACTTGATGGTGGCGTATACGCGATTCGGACCACCCCACAAGCCGATAATGACGAACATCGGGATGAGCATGCTTTCCCAGAAGACATAAAACAGGATCGCATCAAGGGCGGAGAACACACCGATCATCAGCCCTTCCATAACTAGAAAGGCGGCCAGATACTGTGCCACCTTCTTTTGAATCACGGACCAACCGGCAATCACCACGAGCACGGTGCAAAAACTCGTTAACAATATAAGCAGTACGGAAATGCCATCTATACCGAGGTGATAACGAATACTGAACGCATCAACCCATGGACGATCCTCAACGAACTGCATTGCCGACGTATGCAGGTTGAAGTCAGCATAGAGCGGCAAAGTAACGATGAACGTAGCGATGGTGAAAATCAGGCCTAAATACCTGGCGGCGGCCGCATTTTGGTCACCGCCGGTTGCAAGCACGACTATGCCGCCGACGATCGGCAGCCATATACATATGCTCAGCAAGTGCTCGGCAAACATGAGCCGTACTTACGTCAAACGGAGAAAAAACGTCATCAGGAGAAACAACCCGAGAATCATGGCGAACGCATAGTGATAGACGTAGCCGCTTTGAATGTGTCGAATGACAGACGCTACCCAGCGTACAACGCGCGCAGTGCCATTGACAGCAAGCCCATCGATCAGATTTACATCGCCTACTCTCCAAAAAAAACTGCCAACCTTTCTGACACCAGCGGCCAGTACGATTTCGTTGAAATCGTCGAAGAAATACTTACGCGCCAACAGTGTGTACAGAAACTGTGCCTTACCCCGAATAACGTCGGGTAGGTGCGGGTACCGAATGTACAACAGCCAAGCGGTGATGATGCCGGCGACAGCTAGGAAAAACGGTAGTGCCTGGAGGCCATCGGCGATGAACGGCCCGATACCATGGTAGTCCCGACCCATCTCGGCGAGCACAGCATGCTCTGGGGCCACGGCTATCGAACTACCGAAAAGATTGCCAAATAGCATGGGTTCGATATACATACCACCGGCCAGTACCGACGGAATCGCTAACATCACGAGTGGAAAGGTCACGACGAACGGCGACTCCCGGATATGTTGGCGCGTGTGCTCATCCATGCGTGGCTTGCCATGAAAGGTCATAAACACCATGCGGAAAGTATAAAGCGCAGTGATGAAAACACCGCTCATGACGGCCACATAGGCAAAGCCGCTCCCGGCCTGCTGCGAATGGTGCACCGCCTCGATGATGGCGTCCTTAGAGAAGTAACCGGCAAAAGGTGGCACACCACAAAGCGCGAGCGCCCCAATCAACGTTGTCCAATACGTTACCGGCATGTACTTACGCAGGCCACCCATCTTACGCATGTCCTGCTCATGGTGCAGGGCGATGATGACTGATCCCGCCGCGAGAAATAGTAGTGCCTTAAAAAAGGCATGCGTCATGAGATGGAAAATTCCGCCAGCGTATGCAGATACGCCGTTCGCAACCATCATGTATCCCAGCTGAGAAATCGTCGAATAAGCCACCACACGCTTAATGTCGTTTTGAACGATGGCTACTAACCCAAGAAAGAGCGCAGTGATAGTACCGATAACAATCACCACACTTAAGGCAACATCCGAAAGTTCGAACAGCGGCGACATGCGCGCCACCATGAATACACCCGCGGTCACCATGGTGGCGGCATGGATTAGGGCCGAAATCGGTGTCGGGCCTTCCATCGAATCAGGCAACCA
>LXTK01000208.1 GCA_001643475.1 Proteobacteria bacterium SPGG2
CGCAAGGTTCTGCTCGATATGATTAGGGGAGAAAGTACTGAGATTTGTCGTCGGTAATTGGGCCATGGCGTTGTATACGCCTGCCCCGCTTACTTGTCGATAGTTGCGCGACTAACTCTTGTGTGCTGCGAGCGGTACGCTGCGATTTAAGTATCCTTTCGGGTCTACCGCCCTACCGCGACGCAACACCTCAAAGTGAAGATGGGGGCCGGTGGAGCGCCCGGAGGTACCGACGGTGGCGAGCAGTTGACCACGATCCACGCGATCACCGACCTTGACCAAGACGCTCTTGGCATGGGCATAACGGGTGACGATATTGCCGTGGGTGACTTCAACCATGAGGCCATAGCCGGCCTTCGGCCCGGCATGACTGACCACGCCATCGCCCATGGCATGGATGGGCGAGCCCAAGCGGGAGGCGATATCCACCCCTTCGTGCAGCGCCCGGCGACCGGTAAAGGGGTCGGCCCGCCAGCCAAAGCCCGATGATGTCCAGCCGCCTTGCACCGGCCAGCCAGACGGGGTGACCGCGGCTTCGAGTTGACGGTTCATTAATAGCGTCTCTAAGGCCTGCAAGCGCTCGCCCTGGCTTGCCAAGCGGGTATCTAAGGCATCGAGGGCGGGGAACAGCGCCGGCGCCACCGGTTCGACGGTGGGGCGGGGAATGGGCCCCCCCATGGCCGGTTCACGGCTGAAATCGAATTCGTTTTTATCTAACCCCGCCATGCGGGCGAGCTGCATGCCCAAGGCATTTAGGCGCCACATCTGCGCCTGCAGTTGACCTAAGCGCTGGGCCAGCGCATTGACATGGGTCTCGGTACGGGCCCGGGTGGCGGCAATGGCGGCCCGGTGGCCCGCGAGTTCTTGTTGATGGACCGCGACCACGGCGGCGGCGGCGCTGGTGTCGTCCCGTAATCGTTCCTGGATACGATATACTACGGCCCCGATCACCAACGGCAATACCACCAACCCGGCCACAGCCATGACGCCGATTTGGCGGTGGGAGAGGCTGGCAATTTGGCCCTTTCGAAACCCTTCGGGAATTAAGATAATATTCATGCCCTTACAGTTATAGACGCTCCACTGGGCGCCGTCCATCGAGACTAATATGATCTATAAATGACTCTAAAAAACATATGTAACTATCTATCAGACCACACATTTACACGATGGAGTCGTGAGCGCGATACGGCACGTCAACTCCAGGCTGTGTGGAATGACCGCATTGAGCTGCCGCTGGCAGCGCATACCCACCCTACGAGCTACCGGGCGGGTAGGTTGGTGGTGCACGCAGATTCATCCGTGTGGGCCAATCGCCTGCGGCACCAACAAGAACACGCTATGCAAGCTCTACGCCAAGACCCGTTTTTCGAAGACTTGGTGGAGCTGAGAGTACGCGTGGCGCCTCTGTCGCAGACCAGCCCCACAGACAGTCAACGACCTCAGGCGCGATTGTCTGAAGCCAGCACCAGGGTGATTAAGGCGGTGGCCGCGGATATCAAGGACCCGGCCCTGAAAGCGGCGCTAGAAAGGCTCGGGGCCGGGGCTGGCGATACCACGGACGGTGCTACACGAGGCCCACAATGAAACCCCTAGATTTGCCCTGGCTCGCTGCTAACTTAGCGGCGCGTCACTTGGTCGTGGCTGTGGCCTGTGCGCTGGTGGCGGCATGCAGTTTTGCGCCATTGGTACCTCAGCCCCCGCCCGCCGTGGCGACACCGCCACCCGCAGTGATCACCCCGGCACCGACGCCAAGTATCATCGTGCCGGCGCCGGGGGAAGTAACGTCGCCGGCAGCCATCGAACCGGGACCCGCGGCGCTCCAGTTGGCGGCGGTGGGAGATATTATGCTCGGCGGCAGTGCGGTGCCGAAGCTAAGACGTGAGGGATATGATTACCCGTTCCTATTGGTCCAGCCTATTCTTCGTCAAGCCGATGTGGTGTTCGGTAATTTGGAGGGCCCGTTGACAGACGCCGGCCAAGCCGCGCCCGACAAGCGTTATGTGTTCAGATCGCCACCGGCCAAGGTGGCACCGGCTTTGGCGGCGGCGGGCTTCACGGTTGTGTCGTTGGCCAATAACCACACCATGGATTACGGCGTCGAGGGACTTAAACAAACGATGGCGGCGCTTGATGAGGCTGGAATCCAGCACACGGGGGCTGGTATGAACCTGCAGGAGGCGAGACGACCTGCTTTCGTAAAAAGCGGTGATTATACGCTCGGATTTCTTGCCTACTCGCTGACTTTTCCTGAAAGCTTTTGGGCACAGGGCCAACGTCCTGGGACCGCCTTTGGCCACGCAAGCCACGTCCGTGCAGACGTGGCTGCTGCCCGAGACCAGGCAGATGTGGTCGTGGTGTCGTTCCATTGGGGTCGTGAGGCCACCACCGAGTTACGCGACTACCAGTCGAAACTCGCTCACGCCGCTATTGATAGTGGGGCGTCGGTGGTGTTGGGTCATCACCCCCATATTTTGCAGGGCATAGAATACTACAAACACGGCATTATCTTTTATAGCCTAGGGAACTTTGTCTTCGGATCGTACAGCCGCAAGGCGACGCGAAGTATCATTGCGTTACTAAACCTACGAGGCGCAAAGGTGTTGGAAGTAAAATTGATTCCTGTGAACGTTGACAATATCGAGCTCGTCTTCCAGCCTCAACCTTTGGTCGAAGAACAGGCGAACGAAGTGATTGTAGAATTAAAACGCTTGTCAAAACCGCTTTCTACGACGATCATGGCTGTCAATGGCGTTGGTCTGGTGCAACTATCTGGGCAAACAACCCCGAGGCTGCTGTCGGAACAGGAATACTAGTGGCACTAGTATTGACCTACATCGGAGGTGTAGCGATAAGTCCCTATGATTCGACCATTTGAGCTCTTCGTTGGTCTGCGTTACACGCGCGCCAAACGCCGCAATTTTTTCATCTCCTTCATTTCGCTCATTTCTATGCTTGGGATTGTCGTCGGGATCACCGCGATCGTTACCGTGTTGTCTGTAATGAACGGGTTTGGCGAGGAACTTCGTGCCAGAATCCTGGGATTTATATCACACGTGACAATAACCGAGTCTAATGGTGGGCTTCGTGATTGGCGTGATGTTGCGGCCAAAGTAACAACCCACACCGAAATTAGCGGCCGTGCCCCCTACATAGTGGGTCAAGGGATGCTCGTACATGGTAAGGCGGCTAGTGGGGTCCTCATCCGTGGGGTCTTACCTGCCGAGGAGCCTCAGGTTTCCGACCTGGATCAGAAGATGACGGTCGGCGACTTGAGCAATCTCCAGCCTGGGGAGTTTGGCATAGTGCTGGGACAAGAGCTCTCGTGGAAACTGAATGCACCCATTGGCTCGCGTGTTGCGTTGGTTATTCCGCAGGCGTTAGCGACCCCAGTAGGCGTCGTGCCGCGCTCGAAGCGATTTCGAGTCGTCGGCATATTCGATGTCGACATGTACGAGTATGACAGCGGGTGGGCTTTGATCCACATCAGCGATGCCGCCAAGCTCTATCGGATGCCCGATCAGGTCAGCGGTCTGCGTTTAAAGTTAAACCATCTAGACTTGGCGCCACGCGTAAGTCGAGAAATCCAGAATATGTTGGGGGACGAATATCGTTCTCGTGACTGGACACAGCAACACGTTAATTTCTTCCGCGCTCTGAAAATGGAGAAGACAGTTATGTTCATCATTATGTTGTTGGTCATAGCTGTGGCGGCTTTTAACGTTGTTTCAATGCTGGTGATGGTAGTAACGGATAAAGAAGCGGATATTGCTATATTGCGAACACTAGGTGTTAGTGCGACAGGCATTATGCTTATTTTTATGGTGCAAGGAACGGTCATCGGGGTTGTGGGCACACTCGTGGGAAGTGTGTGTGGAGTTTTGCTTGCATCACACGTCGGAGAGATTGTTCATTTCATAGAGAGCCTATTCAACACTACTTTTTTGGCGCCGGATGTGTACTACATTAGCGATGTGCCTTCTCAGGTACGCTGGCAGGATGTGACTATGATTGCCGGCGCGTCTTTGGTGATGGGTTTATTGGCGACACTTTATCCGGCGCGCCGTGCCGCAAAGATACAACCCGCAGAGGCGTTGCGATACGAATGAACAACGACCTTGTTCTCCGTTGCACCGGGCTAACGAAAACCTTTACTGAGGCGTCGTTTAACGTCGATGTACTGAGTGGCGTTTACCTGCGTTTAGAAAAAGGGGAGCAGGTAGCTATCGTCGGGGCATCAGGGGCTGGAAAAAGCACCTTATTACATCTACTCGGTGGGCTTGATCGACCGACTGCCGGCACGATCGAAATAGACGGCGTGAACATATCGGAATTGAACGACACCCAACGCGGGCATTTGCGTAACCGTAAGTTAGGATTCGTCTATCAGTTCCATCACTTGCTGCCAGAATTTAGTGCCCTCGAAAATACCGCTATTCCTTTGCTTATCAGACGTGTGGCTGCCAGCGAAGCACAGAGCAGGGCGCGAGAGATGTTGGCCAAGGTCGGTCTGGACGATCGGCTGCGCCACAAACCAGGCGAGCTTTCGGGCGGCGAGCGTCAGCGGGTGGCAGTGGCACGGGCATTGGTAACCAGACCATTGTGTGTGCTCGCCGATGAGCCAACCGGGAATCTCGACCGGCGAAATGCAGACAGCGTTTATGATCTAATGCTCGATCTCAACCGGGAACTTGGGACGAGTTTCGTAATCGTAACGCACGACATGAAACTGGCAGCGCAAGTTGATCGAATCGTGAAGTTGGAAGATGGCGTCCTGAAGAAAGTGGCGGATGCAGCGCCTGCAAGTGACGGTTTGGCCGGCACGGAGACTCATATAAGGGGTTAACGTGACAAGGGGATAACCTGAATTAACTTAAGAATTCGCACGTCGATTCCTCCTTCGTCGGCGTTTTCTATTTTCCCATGCCCGGATAACGTGCCAACGCCAAAGCATGCGGGCGCTGACGTATCCGACTAGCGCTGAGAGGAAGCCGACAATTGAGCAACCTACGAGAAGCGGTTCAGACCGCTGTACAAGCTCGGCTCGAAACCACTCCCAAGACCAAGCAAATGCAAAGTCCTGGTCTACATTGCCGATCACCCATGTGCCGATCTTGTAACAAAACAAAAATAAAGGCGGAATCGTGATTGGGTTAGTAACCCATACCAATGCAACAGCCAGAGGCAAATTGAGGCGAAGCATGATAGCGAGTCCACCGGCCGCGACCATCTGGAAGGGTATCGGCATGAACGCCATAAATAGGCCGACGGCAACCGCACCGGATGTCGAATAACGGTTTAGATGCCAGATATTTGGATCATGTAATAACCTCCCAAACACGCGCAACGGCCTATATCCGCGGATCGTTTGTCTATCCGGCAAGTAGCGCCTTATGAGTTTTCTAGCCATGCGCGATCGGTATTTTCGGGTAGCACAGATAGTGTATATTCTTGGTCGTAGGACGACTAGAAGAAAATCCCTGGGAGGAGTCGTGGTCGTAGGATCATAAGTGGTTCCCGC
>LXTK01000109.1 GCA_001643475.1 Proteobacteria bacterium SPGG2
GAAGTCCGAGATCAACGGCTTGAGTGCGAGACAGTGCTTCTCCCCTTCGGCACTACCTGGCTTGTCTTGTCACCAGATCAGTTTCGGCAAGCTCTCCGACAGGGTCAGGTGTTCGCCAACTCTGCGCAGGAATTACAACAACCCCCGACCACCGAGGACCGTATCGCCGATGCCGCGGCGATGGAGGCGCTAACAGGCATTCCTAGGACCTGGTTCTTGGAGCAGGCGCGTCGAGGAAATATTCCCCATATTCGGGCAGGTAAGTACGTGAGATTTCGACCTTGCGATGTGCTTGAAACTCTGGATTCACACGTTCGACACACTGATAAGCTGTCAGTTGCCCCTAAAAAAAGGGCAGTGCACCAGTGACTTATTAGGGGGTGCTACCACGTTGCTACCAGTTTAGTACCGCCACTTCGCTAATTGCACTGCATGCGCCACTATAGAACCTGGCACTCAGAGGTAATGTATGTTACAATATGTTACATGCTGTATTAGAAGGGGTTAGAGATGGCGCGGATCAAACAAAGGCAGGTACACGTGATCGGCAGTGTATTACGAACGATTGTCGTGGCAGTAGCGATCATGGTCGGGGCTGGTTTGTTGGCGAATGCAAAGATCACAATCAACATTGATCACCTCATACAACCACTCGAAACAATAATTCTGGATGAGACGGACGCGATGGATGGTGTGCGCACTACCCGAGGGTTCTCCTAATCGATAAGGCTAAACTGCAGGACGCTGACATGAGCTACCAACGGCGAAGGCGGATTACCATGACCGTCTATGTAGATCCCGATCAGAAAGCGACACTCGATAGATTATCGAAGGTTACACGCGTTCCAAGCGCGGAATATGTGCGTGAGGGGATAGACATAGTGTTGACGAAATACAAGAAGCATCTTCGATGGGCGGTGACTCATGGCCTGCGTTAGAAAGCGACGGGGAAAGTGGGTACTTGACTATCGCGACCAACATGGTAAGCGTCATTGGGAAACCACCGAGCTGAACAAGAAGGGAGCGGAATTGTTGCTTGCGGAACGTCTGCAGGAAGTTGGCCGCGGCGAGTATCAAGAAAAGCGTGAAGAAAAAACCTTCGAGGAATTAATCGAAGCGTACAACGTCGCACACCTTTCAACCAATGTTCGAGATACAACGCGATTAGACTACCAGTCCTGCATCAAGTGCCACCTCCTCCCCTATTTCACCGGATGGAAGATTCGCGCAATCACGCCCGCCGTAGTCGAAGCGTATCGTGGCAAGCTCTTGGAACAAGGCGTCGGACGGCGGACGATCAACAAGAGCCTGACATTGATGGGTTCGATGTTTCGGTATGCGCTGARACACCGGTGGTTATCCYACAATCCTGYNAGNCCTSGTKAAAAARCTCAGAGAAGACAYCGACCACYACGAGAARCCRSTRGARAGYAACRYCCTGCAGCCKRATGAAATCGYMCGKCTRCTCGAAGCYGCWGAYGANCCGTTGGCGYATCCTGATCATGACGGCAATCCTCACTGGCCTTCGCCAAGGCGAGCTATTGGGGYTGCAATGGGGGGATGTGGATTGGRYTRMCCARCAAATRCTYGTCCGCCGAACCTACACTCATGGCCGATTCTATGAGCCCAAAACCAAGACTTCACGCCGACGTGTGGATGTGCCGACGGCGCTGGTGCGCGAACTCAAGAGATGGAAGCTATGCTGTCCCAAGGGAAAGCTGGACCTTGTGTTCCCCAATGGAGCAGGCAACCCCGAGGCTCAGTCCAACTTGATGAGGCGAGGATTTCATCCTGCTCTCCGGCGTGCGGGTCTGCGCCATATCCGATTTCACGACTTGCGCCATACCTACGCAAGTCTCTTGATCGCCAATGGCGAACACCCAAAATACATCCAGGTTCAGATGGGACACTCGTCTATCAAGACCACCATGGACATCTACGGCCATTTGATGCACGCGACCAACACCCAGGCGGCGGAAAAACTGGCTGGCTTGGCCCTTGGTGGTAGCAAAATGGTAGCAGATGAGAAAAGTGAACCTGCCGAACAACCGCAAGTCATTGAAAAAGCTGGAGCCCGCAGACGGATTCGAACCGCCGACCGTCTGATTACAAATCAGATGCTCTGCCAGCTGAGCTATGCGGGCGTGCTGGGTAGATAGATTTATTAAGTATAAATCTCTTGGGTCGGGCCGACCATGGCCCAATAGCGAGTTCAGGCCGCTGGGTCGGGCGCATCGCTACCGTTCTCTTTGCAGGCGCGGTCCCATATGCGCACCCTCGGGCTTTCCCACTCGAGCTGCGTGAATCGTTCAGTCGCCTCTTGTCCAAACTCCAAATCAAGCCAATAAACGGTCTCGGTGTGATGTAAAGTCTCCTGTTTGGCGCTAATACCCTTCTCAGCTAGCTTGCGCCCAAGTATCCATGCATTGCGCTCGACGGCAAAGACACCAAGCGATACTGCGTTCTTTCGGCCGGGTTCGTCGATGATGTAGTGATCTTTAAACCCCATGCGGGTTAATTGTTTTCGCTTGTCCTGGGCCGCCTGACGAGAAACCTGCGGCGGCAGATACACGCGATAACTCGCTACCGTTTTCTTCACTTCTTGGCGCTGGCAATGCTCTAGGTCCAGGTCGGCGAGATCACTTTGCGCACCTCGCACCATGGCCACGCTCGGGAAGGGACCGACCGAGGCACAGACACGCTTGCTTCCGACCGCCCGCAAGGCCCACGGCTGTAGCCTCGGCCCTGTCGATTTGGCTGATGGCACTCCCGCCGCGGCAGATAGCACGCGCAGCTTATCGGCGTTCACCGGCGATCGACGATCGACTACCGTTCCTGTCGGCGGTGCTTCATACCAACTGCCCCACATGAACATAGCAACATTAAGTAAAAGCATAGAGCCAAATAGCAATTTCATATCACTTCTTCCGCAATTATCGCCAGACCCTTAAGTACCAAGTCTGGAATTTCTTCTACGGGTTGCACAAGCGTAGACAAAACTACTGAGGCATCATTGCCTGTCAGCAAGACCTTCATCCCCGGACCCAGCCGATCTCTATACTCGTTCAAGATTCGCTCTATCGCCCCAGCAAGTCCAAACCGGGCCCCCGCCGCTATCGCATCGTCGGTCGAACGCGCAACACAGTCGGCACTACACCCCGATGTTTCAGGTATGCCGCTCGCCGCCTGTACCAAGCTGGTTCTTAATACCCTAAGCCCGGGAAAGATCACACCACCTAGGAATCTGCCATCGCTAGCCAGTGCATCTATGGTAAGCGCCGTGCCGCAATCAACAATACAGGCCGCACCTGAAACCAGACGACGAGCAGCAATCAAGGCGGCCCATCGGTCGGCGCCCAAGGTTTCCGGTCGGTGATAGCCGTTCTTGACGCCGAGCAATTCTGCTTGCGGCCGCACAACGTGGACGTACGTAGACCAATGATCCGCCACCCAGCGTTCAAACCTTTGCAATGTCTCGGCACTGGCTACGTTCGCTACAACGATCTTGGCCGGCGAAGGCAACCCCGACCATACTTCATCGAGTAGCGTCTCAGTGCTATGGCCTTCGCGTAGGCGCGCGTCCGGCTGCCATTCGTCGGGCCCACTCAATACCCACTTGATCCGCGTATTGCCGAGATCGACAAGCAGGTTCATGTCGCAGGCCTCAGACTGATATCGCCCGTGTAGAACGTCTTGACGATACCCAGACTGTCAATCACCCGTAGACCGCCGTTGGCGTCGACCCCTAATACCTGACCCTCAATCGTGTGCTTCCCTTGTTGTAGGCACACCCATCGATTGGCAAATACATCCAGGCGTTCCCATTCCGGCTGGAAAGGCGCAAAGCCCATTGTGGCAAATTCTCGAAACATCTCGTGTAGTCGCGTGATAATGAACGCCACCAATCTATTTCGATCGACAACGCCAATGATGGCCGCCAAATCGACCCAGGGCTGATCAATGAGCGCGGCATCGTCTTCGGCTAAACGTACATTAATCCCCAACCCGACGATCGCTAGCGTCGATTGTTGCCCAGAGCTTCGCGTCTCAACCAATAACCCACCAAGCTTCTTTTCTTGCCAGACTATGTCGTTCGGCCATTTGAGTCCAACATTGCCCACACCGTAGTCTTGTAGCGCACGTATGGTCGAGACTGCGGCTGCAAGGCTCAAGCCCGCGAGCCGTGCGGCTGGAAGCTCAAAATGCCACGACGCAGATAGCATGACGTTGCAATAGGGCGTGGCTACCCAGATTCGATCGCAACGACCGCGACCTGCAGATTGCATCTCGGCGACACAGACTGCACCCGACAGTTGTTGTGCATCGATATTCTTCTCGAGCAGACAGAGGTTTGTGGAGTCGACTTCGCGGTATACGTACAGTCTGTCGAGCGCGAGAGAGTTCTCTGCTAAATGACTGAGGATTTCGTCTCGATCGAGTAGTTGCGACCTGTCAGTGCATGTGGACATATATCAATTCTACCAGTGGGGCTGACGGCTAGACGAGTGTAGGTGTGGCCGTGGGTAGTGCGCGTGGCTAGTGTCTCAAAAGCGTTGTCATACGTGCAAGCTCTTGCTCCAGCTCCTTGCGGCGGCCTAACAGATAATCACGCAATCGTCGCTTGCGCATAAAGAGAGAAAATCCTTTGACGTTTTCGATGATTCTGTCCTTCTCACGATACATGAGTATTGCTGCCGCCGTGGCGAAAGGCAGACTAAGCAAATAAAACAATGCAGACAGGCCACCGAAAAACCAGAATACAGCGGCGGTCTGAAGCGTCCACGCAACAATAAACACGGCCAACACCAGCGCCATTCTAGTGGTGTCATACTCTTGTGAACCCTTGGCGATACGCAGCATGAGTCGGGACACCAACAATAACGGCACGGCAGAGATCGCGCCCCATAACGCGATCGGCAAAACCAAGAATAACATCAACAAACTGCGAAACAAGAAACTGATGACCACTAAAGGCGTGTAACGTACTGTCAGCTGATAATCGTGCACACAAAAGTAACTACACAAGCGCTCGAATCGTTCAAGTCTTTGACTAAGACTGACTACACGCTCAGGATCCTTTTGACGAAGAATGCGCTGAGAACGGATCAGTTTCTTTAGAGCACGAAAACGTTGTTCGAGACTGCCGCGACGGTAACGACCTCGCCGTAATGCGAAGAATCTTTCCAACCGTCGTGAAAGCGCTAAGGCCTCTGATGACTCGGCGTTTACCGTCACCGCTTTAAGGCCACTTTCGATCAACCCGGTTAACCGACGTACAGTGGTCTCAGGATCTTCGGTTGGAGGTACAGAGAGATCTATCGGCTCTCCAACTTCAAGCAACACGCTGCTCCGAAAGCGTCCTTTGTCACCAAATGTGAGTCCAACCGGCAACACTGTCGGGGTTACGCCGGTCGTCTCAATGCTACCCCGTGCCAGCCGCGCCGCACCGGTCTTGATGTCACGCAAATGTGAGTCAGAGTGACTCTGTCCCTCGGGAAAAATCAGCAGAATTCTCCCGAGCTTAAATAGTTCATAGCAACGCGCGAACGAATCAACATTGCGGGATGTATCACCGTCAGCATCTTGCCGACGATAGATAGGCACCGCCTGCGTCACGGAAAGAAAGGGCCGCGCTAAACGACTTTCGAACAGCCCTGACCTTGCAAGTGGGTGAATAATACGATCACAAAATGCCTGGATAACGATTGGGTCCACGAGGGCATTCGGGTGGTTCGCACAAAGCAAAACCGCACCGTAACTCGGAATCCTATCCAGTCCGTGGGCCTCGCGCCGACGATAGAAGGTTCGCACCATGGCCACACAAAATCCACGCCATCCCCGTTGCAGCAGGCCGGTCCCGCCAACCTGCGCCATGGTTTCATCGATAGCGTGGGAACCAGTCACGTTCACGCCGAATGTTCAGGACACGCGTAACCAGAAAGTCACAGGGCCATCATTAACAAGCATAACCTGCATGTCCGCACCGAAGATGCCACTGTGCACGGCACGGTGCCGTTCTTGCGCGCGCGCTACCACATGAGCGAACAACCGCTGGCCCACATCTGGTGCCGCCGCCGGTGTGAAACTAGCTCGTGTCCCTTTGGCCGTGTCCGCTACGAGAGTGAAATTCGGGACAAGCAACATGCCACCATCGATATCCTGGACACTACGATTCATTTTTCCGGCTTCATCCGGAAAAACACGATATCCCAGCAAGCGATCAACCAGTCGCGCCCCTCGGGCCTCATTATCAGCGCGCTCAATGCCTACTAGGACCAATAGGCCACGCTCGATCTCACCGACCGTCTCCCCATCGATCGTAACTTTCGCGCTAGTAACACGTTGGAGTAAACCTACCATCTGCGGCAACCGCTCGTGTGTCTGGATGCTGTAGCTTAACGCGGGAGACACTTATTGATAACTCCGACGGTGTCGAAAGCAAAGAATATCGTATGTACAACGCCTGTTATTACTTATAATCGATATGAGAAACGGCAAGATGGTGACCTCCGACGGCGAATCTACAACAACCTATCTACACCATCGGCCACAGTAATCGCAACATCGATGAGTTCGTCGAGCTGCTAGGTTCGGTCGGTGTGCGAACCCTGGTCGACGTTCGAGCCTACCCCACTTCTCGTCGATACCCACAATTCGACAGCAACAGCCTGCGCTCGGCACTGACGGATGCTGATAGCATCTACCACTGGGCGGGTCACGACCTTGGTGGTTTCCGGCAAAACAGGTCTGGCTCGCGGCATCTTTCACTAACCGGTTCGCTGCGTGCCTATGCCGATCACATGGAAACACCCGAATTCCAAAGAGCGGTCGATCAACTAGTGAGGTTGGCGAACGAAGCATGTACCACGATCATGTGTGCCGAAAAACAGCCTGCTCATTGCCACCGATCGCTTATCGCAGACTACCTTAGCGTTCGCGGCACACAGATAAGACATTTAGTCGACATCGATGAGACCCTGGATCATCGCCTAAGTCGCTTAGCGCGCTGTGAGGGGGAACACTTGATCTACGACTGCTTACTGCAGGGGGAACTAGAACTCAATGGATGAGGCAACGAGTTTTGTCGTTATATATCCTTCTCGCTTATACAACGATTCTTGCCGCTATGCTTAGCTTTGTACAAGCAGACTTTCTAGCTCCGACCATTGTCTTTCCTGGTTTTCTAGTTGCTCAAGGCTTGCCAGGTACTTCTGTTTCCAATCTTGAGAACTCTGTGGTTGAGCCATGCCCGGTCCTTACCCAACCAAGAGTCGGCTATGCACACTCGGCAGCCGATGGATAGTCAGGCAAATTCACAGCCTGAAGCGAGACTTCCATTGCGATGGGTAGGTGGTCTGAGAAGGGATAGTTAAGCGTACGTACTCGCTCGACATGAAGAGTTGGCGATACCAGAATGTGGTCGATGTTACGATAAGGTCGCCAGCTCGGGAACGTATACAACCCATGAATGGGCTCTCGTAGTTCCGTATTCCTCAGAAGAAGCCCCATCTCGACACCGTCAGAGCGACAGTTCATGTCACCCATCAGAATGACATGCCGACAATCACTAACTAGTTTGCTAACGTACTGGATTTGATTCAAACGGGCACGCCTACCTAGTGCGAAATGGACGATAAATAAAACGAGAGCATTTTCGTCTTCACCAAATCTTACGGACAATGTTCCGCGGCCCGGAATAAAACCAGGTAGTTTATGCTCGATAATCTGAGTAGGTCGCAGTCGGCTGAGGACGCCGATACTGTGTTGCGCAATTATACCAAGGTTGCGATTTGTCTGATCGTACCAGTGTGGGAAGCGCGCCTTCTTGGCAAGGTATTCAGTCTGGTTAACGAATCCACTGCGCAAGCTTCCGGCATCAACTTCTTGCAGTCCAACAAGATCAAAATCATTGACCAACTGGGCAATTCGATCGAGATTTCCCTGCCGCTCAGGATCTGGGAGTACGTATTTCCAACTGTGAGTAAGGTAGTGCCGATAACCCCTGGCTGCAATCCCACCTTGGATGTTGTAACTGAGCAGGCGCAAGTGCGGTACACCGTTTACAACCCGCGGTGTCCGTGGCCATTCAGATGCAAGTGGCTTATCGCTTAACATAGCTTGCTTGGAAATCTTGAATCTTGAACTCGTACTTTGCATGCCGACTTTTAACGATATCGGCACAGTCTGTCGTAACTTGAACCCCCATAACACACAACCAGCGATCTTAAGACCGACCAATGCCCGATTGGTTGCAAAAATACATGCACCGAGCAACGATGTAACTGCCGTCCTTAATATCGTAAGTGGCAGGCATCCAAGACCTAATGGAGGGTTGGTTCAAAACGAATCGAGATTCCGGCTAGCTCAGGCACATTCGACCTGGTTTGTGGCACGCCTAGGAATATCTGCAGAGTGTTCTCTAACCCACAACATTTATATAGTCGTTGCTTGACGGTGCTTCAAGCCCCACCACTGGGGAGCGCGAACCGAGTCACAATCCACCCCTTATTACAGGCTAAAAACAGAGCCTGGCTGCTCCTTTGCCGAAGCCAACCACCGGCTCCTGACAACTATCAGGACGTTATCTCGTGCGACTGGTTTCGAAAACGAGGCTACGATCTATGATCAAAGTAATGAAGAAGGCACACACCTAACTACGCGTGGGCTCGTCCGTACTTTTCGATCATCAACGCCATTTTGTCTTTTACCAAAAGTTTCTCCTTTTTCATTTTCTCTAACGTCATGTCATCCAACGGTAGCTCTCCGTTTCCCGCCTTGTCGACCTTTTCATCAAGCTCTTGATGCTTATCAAAGAGTGTTTTGAAGTCAGTGTTATCGGCGAGCAACTGCTGCACAATCCCCTGATCGTGTTCGAACATATTTATGCCCTCGTGTCCAGTTACGGCTCCGTTTGACCCAACAAACGATATTCCTATTACTACAACCACCTGGACTTCGTTGCAAGCACAATCAAAAAACCAAAGAAAAACCGATACAAATGAACCCGGGTCGGGCCCAGAAATGGAAAGCCCCCGACACCTTTCGGTGTCGGAAGCGGGATTTAGGGATAAGACCCTGGGAGTTGATGTACAGGCGACCTACAGGGCAAGGATTGTTCCCAACAATCCTTTTGCATTTCCACCATCCCTGGCGGTCAGATGTCGGAAGATACGACTCCAGGGAAGGAGGAGGTAGAGTCGCGCCGGGAGCAGCGACCGAGACCAACGCAGGAGCAGTTGCTGAGATGGCCGAGAGCGSCGACCTACGACGTGNAYGGYWGTTCCCGATCCCGCCGAGGCTCTCGCCACGCCGGAAGCCGATCCCAACGAAGTGGTGGCCGGCACTTGCGTCCGATGCCACTCGGACGCACGCCTCCGCGGCAATCTGTCCCTGGAGGGTTTCGACATCGCGACCGCGGCGGAGAACGCGGAAGTGGTCGAGCGCATGATCCGCAAGCTCCGGGCGGGCATGATGCCTCCGCCGGGTATGAGGGCACCCGAGGGCGACACGCTGCTCCAGCTCGTCGAGGTGCTCGAGAGCACGCTCGACGCTGCGGCGCAGCGCAGCCCGAACCCTGGGCGTCGGACCTTCCAGCGCCTGAATCGTCGCGAGTTCGAGTACGCCATACTCGACCTCCTCGATCTGAACATCGACGCGGGAGACTGGCCCCCCCTCGACCAAATGAGCGCGAACTTCGACAACATCGCCGACGTGCAGTCCCTCTCT
>LXTK01000066.1 GCA_001643475.1 Proteobacteria bacterium SPGG2
AAGTGATATTCGGATAATCGGAAGAAACACCCAAGGCGTTCATCTCATCGACTTGAGTGGGGATGAAAGTCTGGCTAGACTGGAAAAGGTCGCCGAATCACCCAATGGCGGCAATATCGACTGACCCGGGTATAGTCGTAATTCCATGGCAAGGGTATTCAACTTTGGTGCCGGGCCGGCCATGTTGCCAACGGAAGTGCTCGAGAAGGTACGGGTTGAATTAACCGATCTGAACGGCACTGGCATGTCGGCCATGGAGATGGCCCACCGCGGTAGCGACTTCAGACCCATCGCACAACAGGCCGAGGCCGACTTGCGCGAGCTCTTGGCAATTCCGCCGAATTATAAAGTTGTTTTCATGCAAGGTGGGGCGCAGGCACAGTTCGCGCTGGTACCACTGAATCTGCTGGGATCCTGTACGCGAGCCGATTATATAAACACCGGCCACTGGTCGAAGCGCGCAATTGCGGAGGCCGCGCGCTATTGTACCGTCAATGTCGCTGCCAGCAGTGAACACAGCAACTTTACGACTGTGCCACCGCAGTCGGGATGGCAGTTAAGCGAGCAAGCGGCGTACGTCCATTACACACCCAACGAGACCATTGGCGGCGTGGAATTTCCGTGGATACCCGATACCGGGGACACACCGCTAGTCACTGACATGACATCGACGATATTGGCGCGTCCGCTCGATGTCTCACGATTCGGCGTCATCTACGCCGCAGCCCAAAAAAATATAGGCCCGGCTGGGATCACCGTTGTGATCGTGCGTGAAGACTTGCTGGGTCGTGCGCGCACAGAGGTGCCGAGTGTCTTCAATTACAAGCTGCAAGCCGAAGACAACTCGATGTATAACACCCCCTCTACCTTCGCTTGGTATGTGTCTGGACTGGTCTTGAAGTGGCTGAAAGACAAGGGCGGCCTTGCCGCCATCGCCAAGGTTAATGAGCGCAAGGCCGCCAAGGTCTATGCGTGTATCGACCAATCGGGTGGGTTCTACCGCAACCCGGTTGCGCTCGATTGTCGCTCGAAGAGCAACTTTCCATTTACGCTGGTCGATAGTGCACTCGATGCGACATTTCTCGAGCAGTGCCAGGCAGCGGGATTGGCCCAACTCCAAGGCCATCGCTCAGTGGGTGGCATGCGGGCCAGTATCTATAACGCGATGCCGGAGGAGGGCGTGGACACATTGGTTCAGTTCATGCGCCATTTTTGCGAGAAACATGGTTAAATGACTCATTGGGTAATGAAGGTATTGACTGGTGAGTGGTGACCAACGACTACGCAAACTGCGTGATCGAATCGATGCATTGGATGGGCAGATTCAAGAGCTGATCAGCGAACGGGCCCGTTGCGCACAAGAGACGGCAAAGAGTAAGAGCCGTGCGCGTGCCGACAACTACTACAGCCCTGAGCGTGAAGCCCAGGTCCTTCGGCGTGTGGTAGAAAGAAATAAGGGCCCATTGCCGGACGAAGAAATGGCGCGGCTATTTCGCGAGATGATGTCAGCGTGTCTGGCGCTTGAATCACCGATGACAATCGCGTTTCTGGGTCCCGAGGGGACGTTTACTCAAGAAGCGGCCTTGAAGCACTTCGGTGGCTCAGTGGAAACGCTGGCGCTAGGGGCTATCGGTGAGGTCTTTCGGGAAGTTGAATCAGGTAACGCCCATTTTGGAGTTGTCCCGGTGGAAAACTCTACGGAGGGCGTGGTTAATCATACGCTCGATATGTTCATGACCTCTTCGCTAAAGATATGCGGGGAAGTGGCATTGCAGGTTCACCACCATCTCATGGGTTTAGGCCAGGATTGCAGCAACGCAAAGCAAGTTGTTTCACATCAGCAGTCACTTGCCCAGTGCCGAGAATGGTTAGATACGAATCTGGCCGGGATCGAACGCGTGTCGGTGAACAGCAATGCAGAGGCAGCGCGTGTAGCCAGCCAGGACCCTAATTGCGTTGCCATCGCCGGTGACTCAGCCGCGAGGATATATAAACTAAATATTCTGGCTTCAAGGGTCGAGGACAAGCCCGATAACACAACTCGTTTCTTGATCATTGGTAAACATGAAACATCACCTAGCGGTGTCGATAAAACGAGTCTATTGTTGTCCGGCCAGAACAAGCCTGGGGTGCTGCACGCCCTGCTACATCCGCTAGCCCAGCACAACATCAACATGACACGCATTGAGTCGCGCCCTTCGGGTCAAACCGTTTGGGACTATGTATTTTTCGTTGACATCGACGGTCACGTGCACGACGAAACCGTACAAAAAGCGCTCACGGAGTTAAACGAAGTAGCCGACTTTGTGAAATGCTTGGGCTCTTACCCGAAAGCGGTGCTATAGCGCCATGGTTGTAGATCCATTGTCTCTTGCTGTGCCTGGTGTACGCGGCCTGAGGCCCTACGAACCCGGCAAGTCTATTGAGGAGCTTGAACGTGAGTATGGTATCAGCAATGCAGTCAAACTCGCGTCTAACGAAAATCCTCTCGGCCCAGGACCCAAAGCGCTTGCCGCTATTCGGCATTGGCTGCCCGAACTCGGGCGTTATCCCGATGGCAACGGATTTGCACTGAAAGGCGCGCTTGCTGATAAATTCGCTGTCGTACCCGAGCAGCTTACGCTTGGCAACGGCTCCAACGAGGTGCTCGCACTCATAGCGCGGGCATTCGTGCTGCCAGAGAATGAAGTGGTGTTCTCCGAACATGCTTTTGCGGTCTACGCATTGGTGACACAGGCAGTTGGTGCGACGGCCAGAGTCATACCGACTCGAGATTGGAGACACGACTTTGAAGCGATGACACGTGCGATCAATCCGCGTACCCGCGTGGTATTTATCGCTAACCCCAACAATCCGACCGGCACCTGGGCGGCAAGGCAAGAACTTGAAGAGTTTCTGCAAGCAACCCCAACCGACGTCTTAGTGGTAGTCGATGAGGCCTATTTCGAGTATGTGGACGAGCGTGACTATCCTAATACTATTCCCTGGCTGGGACGATTTCCGAACCTGGTTGTAACCCGGACGTTTTCCAAGGTGCACGGACTCGCCGGCCTGCGGGTCGGTTTTGGCGTTTCGCGCCCGGAAATTGCCGATCTTTTAAATCGGGTGCGCGAACCGTTTAACGTAAATAGCCTAGCACTCACGGCGGCACAGGCAGCGCTGAGCGACGACGCCCATGTTAGTCAAAGCGTGGCGATGAATCGCGCTGGCATGGTGCAACTGTCGCAGGCGTTTTCTGACATGGGGCTCGCCTATATCCCGTCAGTCGGCAATTTCATTTCGGTTGACGTAGGCCGGCCCGGGGCTGAGGTTTATGGGCAGCTGTTACGCGAGGGGGCTATCGTGCGCCCCATCGCTAACTACGGCATGCCTAATCATCTTCGTGTAACCGTAGGCCTCACGGAAGAAAATCAGCGTTTCCTTGATACGCTTAGAAAGATCCTCTAGAGGCATCGGCAGAGTACATCGATGCCGATCCCCATGATTAAGAAATTGGCGGTTATCGGTGTTGGCCTAATCGGTGGCTCGCTTGCGCGTGCCCTGCGGGAGGGCGGGCACGTCGGTGAAGTGGTGGGATTCGGGCGCAGTCTGGGCAATCTAGAAACGGCCGCAGATCTCGGCGTGATCGATCGTGCGGAAGTATCTGTGGCGGCAACCGTACGCGACGCCGATATGATTGTGGTGGCGGTGCCGGTCGGGTGTATGGAGAGCATTTTCTCGCAGCTTGCCACGAGCATGATGGATGGTGCCGTGGTTACCGATGTTGGCAGCGTCAAACGCGGTGTGGTGGCGATGGCGAGAACCGCGCTCGGCGTGCGATGTTCCGCATTTGTGCCCGGGCATCCTATTGCCGGGACTGAGCACACGGGTGTATCTGCGTCCAAGGCGGACTTGTTTGAACATCACCGCATCATTCTTACGCCAGAAGACGATACCGATGTCGCGGCGGTGGCCCGGGTACGCGCAATGTGGCAGGCAGCGGGCGGCGACGTGGTTTCAATGTCAGTGGCAGAGCATGATGACATTCTGGCGGTTTGCAGTCATCTGCCACACGTGTTGGCCTATATGCTTGTTGACCTCTTAATTAGGCGAGATGATCACAAGACCACATTCGACCTTGCCGCTGGCGGTTTTCGCGACTTCACTCGCATCGCATCGAGCGATCCCACTATGTGGCACGATATCTGTTTGGGGAATCGCGATGCGTTGGTCAAAGTGTTGAAGGACTATCAGCAAAATTTGGATGACCTGCTGAGCGCTATCGACAGAGGCGACGGCCAGTGGTTGATGGACACCTTCACGCGAGCCAAACGCGCGCGCGATACCTATATTGTTAAGCACCAGAATTAAGGGTAGTGCTACCTCAATGACCACTGATTACCTCATCGAGCCTGGCGGGCGGCTGTGTGGGTGTATACGTGTGCCGGGTGACAAGTCCATTTCTCATCGGGCGGTCATGCTGGGCGCGCTTGCCGACGGCGTTACGCATATCGAGGGGTTGCTCCAAGGCGAGGATGTGCTCGCTACGCTAGCCGCTTTTCGAGCGATGGGCGTCGACATCGTCGAACCGCAGCCGGGACGTTTGACCATTAGGGGTGTGGGTTTGGATGGATTAAGGCCACCTGGTCATCCCCTGGACATGGGCAATTCCGGCACGGCCATGCGGCTGATGAGCGGTATTCTGGCGGCACAGTCGTTCGATAGCGAGTTGGTTGGAGATTCAAGCCTTCACAAGCGACCCATGCGACGAGTCGTTGAACCACTGAACGCCATGGGTGCTTGTATCACGATGGCCAACGGTGGGTGCCCGCCACTGTCTATCAAGGGGGGGCAAAGGCTGCAGGGTACCGATTATGTGATGCCCGTCGCTAGCGCTCAGGTAAAGTCTGCGTTGTTGCTGGCTGGTCTCTACGCAGATGGCGTGACATCGGTGACCGAGCCGGCGCCTACGCGTGACCACACGGAGCGCATGCTAAAGGGGTTCGGCTATGACTTGTCGACCGCGGACCATACGGTGCGCCTGCAGGGAGGCGGGCGACTCAAGGGCTGCGATATTCAAATCCCTAGTGATCTCTCGTCGGCTGCCTTCTTTCTGGTGGGGGCGGCCATTGCGCCGGCGTCGACGCTGCAACTAGAGGGCGTTGGTGTGAATCCTACGCGAAGCGGTGTCTTGACCCTGTTGCAGCGTATGGGTGCGGACATCGAACTTCGCCATAGACGCGAGATTGGTGGTGAAGCAATCGCCGATATTCACATGAGCCACAGCCGGTTGCGCGGCATCACCATTCCTGAAGATGAAGTATCGTTGGCCATCGATGAGTTTCCCATCCTGTTTGTGGCGGCAGCCTGCGCCGACGGCGACACGGGGCTGGGTGGTGGTGGCGAGTTGCGGGTCAAAGAGAGCGATCGTATCGCGGTGAAGGCGAAAGGGCTGCAGCAGTTAGGTATCACGGTCCAAGAAAGGGCCGACGGCGTGACTATTTGCGGCGGT
>LXTK01000145.1 GCA_001643475.1 Proteobacteria bacterium SPGG2
AACGCGGATCGGCGCCGTCGACACACGAGGAAAACGCAGCCTTGATCAAATCGAGGCTCTCGGAGTCGCTCAGGCGAAACGTAACGGTGCCGCCAGCGTCGCCAGTCTCGTGCCATCCCTCTAGCTCGACCCTGCACTGCAATGCAAGCGCATCCCCCGCTCGGCTCATTGAAGAAACCCCGACGGTGACTGGATTTGCGCCAGTGCCATTTCTACGAGCTGCTCTAGTGTGGCTTGCTTGGGAATCATGTGAATGTTCGTGAACCACACTTGCTCGACCGTGCAGTCGTCGTCCCCAAACTGATCTGCGGTGATCGGCGTGCCGATAAACACGCCACGGCTCCCATCATCGAGATCAATAATGACCATCTGTATTTGTTGCATACTCATCGGTTACTCCTTCGCTAGTGGCCCCGGGACGATAGTTGGGTTGTTGCCCGGTGGCCCATCGGTATCGCAGTAGACTGCATACGCGGATGATCTTGCATATCTCGTGCCAGCCGTCATTTCGCCGCCTAAACCGCGATTATCGGGCTATTTTCAAGGGCGGGGGGCGACCTCAGGCAAATATTGCCCCGAGGGCGCTGCATCAACTGTCCGGGCTTGCCGCCGGCGGCTAAAGTGATACACCTAAACAAGAAAACACTTATTCATTAAGGGTTTGAAACAAACTAAGCAGCCCAAGACAGCATTTGCTGATGAGGCCACGCTTGGTTAGGACCAGGATCGGCCATGGTTTGCCCATTTGGGGCACACTCGCGCGGGGCGTTAATGTAGGGTGGAGGCTTGGCCTTGGAGCTCGATAATGCGCGCTCGAATATCCACGGCATCGGTCGCGCCCGGTTCGAGGTCTAAATAACTGCGCAGATCTTCCAGCGCGGCATGAACACATTCCAACCGTTGATATATCAGCCCCCGGTCTCGTAAATCTTCGGCGCTATCCGGCACAACCGAGAGAATCCGTTCGACAACCAACAGTGCCTTGTCGAATTCATCGGTGCGCAAGTAGATAGCCTTAAGATTTCGCAATACACGTGCAAGAATCTCTTTCTTGTTGGCACTGTCGAGCAGCCGATCCAACGACATCTCCATGTGCGCCTCACTGTAAACTTGCTTAAGACGCTCGTGTAGATCTTCCTCGCTAAGCGATATTCCGCCTAGGTATGGATCCAAGATGACGTTACCACCTTTTAAAGACAGCTTAACCAAAAAATGTCCGGGAAATGCGATGCCCTCTAATGGCAGATCAAGACGGCGGCCAACTTCCATATAGACGATAGACAAGGTGATTGGGATACCCAACTTGCGATCCAGCACTTCGTTCAGAAAACTGTTTCGAGGATCGTGGTAATTCTCACTATTACCGGCGAACCCCTGTTCCTTGAAGAAATAATGGTTCATGGTAACAACGATATGCTCCGGTGTTGTATCCAGCGTCACACGCGCACGAACGGCATCTGCTAGCTCGTCAAGCCGCTTCATGTAACCAGCGATATTCAGGTGTGGGTATTCCTGTTGGGCGATGATCAACGCCGCTTCGGCTAGATCTAATGCTTCGTCTGGCATAGCGACGAGTTGTTGCCAACGTTCTCCCGGATTCAGCATATCTACTGCCTTACCTCGACCCGAGTGGTGCGCGTTCAAGTTAAGCCACCTACCGAGGTGATGCCGGCAAACTGCGTTTACTGTTGAGCCATTTTAGTAGGGGCTCCCATAACTCCAAGTCGTAGGCTACTTGCGATGGAGCAAGCTCGCATAATCCCAGCCCACGTTCCGCCGCCTGAATGTAATTCTGCGTATCACGTAATGAGGTAAGAAACGGTACTTTCAGTCGATCAAGAAAATCGTACAGGGCATCATACGCTAGCGTATTTTCCCGTACGCGATTGGCTATTACACCCAACTTTGGTTTCAAACGTCTGCCGCCACCGAACATCCGCTTAAAGAAATCTGCAAGAGGCGCGTCTTGAATATCCCTACGAACCACTTCCCCCGCTTGGCGCAACTCTTGAATGAAAATAGTGGCAGCCCGAATGTCTAACGGAGACGGTAGCACGGGTACCACAATGGTTTGGGCGTAACGGATTGAGGTATGGAGCTGCTTTCCATGGCGTCCCGATGCGACGTCCATGATGACATAGTCGATATCGCGTGCCACACGCGGGGTATCCCGCCACGCTGCAATCCCCTCAATCAGCGGACGACCTCCCGGCCGTACCTTCAGCCACTGCAGGCTTGAACCTTGAGGATCGAAATCCGCCAGCACCACGGACTTGCCCTGGCTTGCATAGTACGCGGCGAGGTTGGTCGCCAGGGTGCTCTTACCTGACCCACCCTTCGCATTGAGCATCATTATTGTGCGCATCAGTACTCCTTACCCCTAAGGAGAATGCGCTTATTATATGTTAGGTTTACTTCACTCGCCGCAAAAATCGCAGAAAGCCCGCTGTTTAGCACCCCTTTGCCACTATTTGTCGGCGGCATAAGATTCACCGCGCTGTTGAAGAAGGTAGGCCTTCCGGGCTGACGGATTTGTCGCTGTGGGCTTGAAAATAATCCTTCACCGCGATCATTGCTCGGCAGTCGTCTTCATTGTAACGCAAGATACGCTGGAGCATCTCTTCCCGAGAAGGATCCTTCAGGTGCTCGTTGTACCAGGCAATGGAGTTGGCGCCACTCGGATCACGATCGCGCCACTTGAACCCGACCAGATTCGCGATCTGCTTGATCCCGTAGGAATAGATCGGCCAGTCTGAGTATTTCACGACCAGATCGGTATAAAGATCATATTCCTGCTCCACATACCGTTCGAAAACCGACCCATCCAGCCCGTATCGCTCCATCAGCCGCTTAAGCGTCGTACGTTCCTTTGAAGAATAAACGTAGAACACGGCGTCCCTCGTCTGCGCCAGAAGCCGCCAGAAATCCCGCGCCACCTTTTCTTCCTCATCCGGCGTTCGAGCGAGAAAATATTGAAAGCGCTCCACCCCTGGCCGCTCGCGCACGACAAGGCCGAACAGGTAGGTAAGATTGCGCGTGGGGTCGTCTTCGATGTCGAAATAGACCTCCTGGTGGATATCGGGAAACTCATAGCCTGGTCGAATAGCCGGCCCTCCGCGCAACACAACACACGCGCGCTCTTTCATACGGACGAGGCTGGCTCGCCCCATTCCTGCGACCTTCCTTGGCCCGCCGACGTAATCCTCGACCTCCATTTCGGCAATATCATGGAGGTTCGCGAGCCCAACCTTCTTTAGATCAAACTTCACCTTGCCGACAAAATACAGGCCGCTTGGGTCGCGCGTACCTTCAACCCAACGCCGGCATTTCGCATACCAATGGCACTGATGGCACCCGCTGCCAAGGACCGGCTCTGAAGTTTCACGGCCCGAGATCAACTCTTCTACTTCTCGCAAGGCGGTTTGGAACGATAGCGAGAACTCCTGGGGATCGAATTCTTCTATCTCTTTGTTAACATTAATTATGCGTGCGGTTGGTGGCACATAACCCTGGATTCGCTTCAGAATTTCGCGATAGAACATGACCTGAAAAGCGTAGTGCGATTTGAACCGACGGCGGTCGCGCCTGCGTTCCTCCCAACCCTTGCCTGCCTTAATATCAACGGGCTCGTAATAGAATTCACCGAGCTGCGAACGGTGATCCGTATGCTTAACTAGGAGATCAGGCCGACCAACCCAATTATCTGCCTTGATTCCGCCCTGGAAGATAATGTCGGTGCCGGTTGCCATCAATTCGGTCGAACGCTTGCACGCCGAATCTATGTCCATAGACTGAAGATCTACATAGGCGTGGTTGTGCATGGCTTCCATATACTCACGTTCATTCTGCAGACCCATCTCCCAAAGGAGTTGGACAAAGGCACTGGCCTCGCTCCTTTCAGCACGGTCGCCATGTACGTCCAGGTAGACGCGATGGGCGCATTTCGTGTAGTTATACAGATCTTGTGCGGTGATCTTCATAGTGGGTGATATTGGTATCTTATCCCGGAATTGACATTACGATACATCGGTTGAGAATCCGCTGCGGGACGCCCCGAGAAACTAATAGGTGACGATGACGTTCTAAACCAAAGTGGGCAGGAAAATGAAATCAAGCGTCCAGATCGCATGTTGTTTCTTCTTGTTGTGGTGTACCGCCAGCGCTGAGCCCAGGTCGTTCATTTACCCAACTAATCCCGCGATCGTCGACGATGCAGTATACGTATCGGGCCACGGCGTCAGCCGGTTTCAGCGTCGCACTTTAACGCCGGTTTGGCATGTGCTGGCTGGATTAAACACACTAGAACCAGTAGCCACACCCACGGCAATACTAGTTGGTAGTACAACCGGTTTGCACGCGCTTGATCCCGCCACCGGTCGCAATCTATGGCGCATTGCATCCAAGAGCACGTTGTTTTCACCGGCAGCCGCCAACAACATTGCTTACGTAGGTGGGATTGATGGGTCGGTGCGGGCGGTTTCTATCGACACCGGTCACGTGATCTGGCGTCGCGACTATGGCGGTTGGATCTACACGCCCGCGATTTTCCAAGACCGACTGGTGGTGGGTGGCAAGGAGGGAGTGCTTAGAGGGATTCACGCCAAAACGGGTGATCAGCTGTGGAAAAAGGTGTTGGCCCAGGAGCTGGTGTATCGCCCGGTAGCCGCGCCTGGTGGAAGGGTTGTCGCCACATTATTCAGTGGCGAAATACTGATGATCGATGCGAGTGACGGTAAGATTCGTTGGCGCGTTAAGGGTGAGACGCCCAGCTTTCCGCCCGCAATATCTAACGGACGACTCTATTTTGGGACCTTCGACGGTCGCATTCAAGCAAGAGCTCTGAGCAATGGTCACCTCATCTGGGAGCAACAGCTTAACGGTCGATTGCATTACTTGCCGCATATCATAAACGGCGTCGTTTTGGTTGGTACCAATCAAGCGGAACTTGCCGCTTACGATGCTACAACAGGAAAACGATTATGGCATCACAAAGATATGCACGAGCTAATTACCGGGCCGGTAGTGATAAACAACAAGGTAGTCAGTTTCACCGAAGAAAAGCATGTGCTGTCTTGGCCCGCATCCTTCTTGGGCGGCTTGAGCCCCTGATCTCAATGCTTTCGACCTAACAGACAACCCTGCTCTACGAATCCCACTGAATGAGGAACTTTCAAAGGCGCTTCGTCTGACCAGCGCCATCGGGCTTGTGAAAACAACCGTCGCATTTCCGACAAATCGCAGTGAAATGGCGGACCGCCCAGTCGATCCGTTTGCATAAAGAGTATGAATAGCTGGCCGTCCGAGTGAAGCCAGCGGTGCAAGCGCCGCTCGTAGTCCGGCCACTGCGACAGTACCATCGCACACAAACTGGTTTGATCATAGATCGCATCGTAGGCGCCATCAGGTTCCCATGCGAACAGGTCAACCTGTTGAACGTCCGCGTGCAATCGTTGCTCGCCTAGACGTTGCTGCAGAGTAGCGATCGC
>LXTK01000053.1 GCA_001643475.1 Proteobacteria bacterium SPGG2
GGCTGCTCAGTGGGAAAGGCAAACGTACCCGTGTACACAACTTGAGTCATGTCGCCCATGACAATCGCATCTTTGGCAAGCACTTTACGCAGGCTTGCCAAAAGATTGATATGTTGCTGTTCCACTGGCGAGAATTTGGCGTTGTTTTGCTCGCGCACGGCATCGAGGTCATTTTGGATCGGGCTGGCGCCAGTCTGCTTTAGCGCCGACACCAAAGCGTTGACAGTAGCCGCCGCATCCGCCTGGATACCGATCGTCGCTGGGTAAAGGTCATTGGTTCTAGCGCCATCGATGTCCACGCGGATCACCTTGCCGTTGATGTCCAACCGATCGATAAAGCTGTCCGTCTCAGATAGTTGTGTGCCAATAGCAAGCACGACATCGGCTTGTGCCAGATGGCTTCGCGTGCCGGCCAACATCAGGCTTGTGCCCAGACTCAATGGATGCGAGTCGGGCACGATGCCTTTACCGGCGTTACTGGCAATCACCGTTGCACCTAATAACTCAGCAAGCTCCGTCATCGTGCCTGTACTGTCGATGGCGCCGCCGCCAACCAGGATGACCGGCCTTTTCGCTTGCGCAAGTAAACTGGCGGCGGCTCGAATGGCAGCGAGATCAGGTCCAGGACGGGCAGGCGCTAAGCGCGCTGACCACTCGCCGTTGGTGGGTTGCGCCAATACATCGATCGGTACCGCAATGTGTACTGGACGTGGCCGGCTTGATTGAAAGAGAGCAAAGGCCTGCCCCAAGAACTCCGGCACTTCTTCTGGCTTAAAAGCGGTAGCGCTCATCGCCGTCAGCGGTGCCGTTACCGCACGTTGATCCGTAATCTCATGCAGACAACCCCAACCCTTGCCCAGGGTATGGGTGGCGTTGACGCTTGATATCAGCAATACAGGAATGGAATCGATATAGGCCTGGCCCAACGGTGTGGCGGCGTTGGTCACACCGGGGCCCGTGATCAATATGCAAACACCTGCCTTGCCGCTGATGCGTGCATAACCATCAGCCATGAATCCAGCCCCCTGCTCGTTACGCGCTAACACGTGCCGCACATTGCTATTGGCAATGCCGCGATAGAGATCTAGCGTGTGTACCCCGGGTATGCCAAAAACAGTATCAACACCATATTGCTCAAGTAATTCTACGAGCGCTTCACCGCAGCACGTTTGTTTTGCCACCCTGCGCACGTGTTTTACCATGTGTGCTTATGCATTCGCATGTTCATCATGGGGGGGCGCGTTCCGATTCGAACAGATCGGTTTAGGGGTCTACAAATGTACTACTCTTCGGGCCAGTGGTCGAAATCCGATTCCACGAAATCGGCGTCATCATCGTCGCGCTCAAACGCGCAGGGCGCGGGCGTATCCAGCAGCGAAGCCACCGAAGGGTCGATCTCGACGATCAGGCTAACGGGATAGGTGCCAGTGTTGTTGGGATCGTCAACATATTCTTGCGGTTCTTCGCCGCAGAAGAAGTGCCAGCCGCTATCGTCCGGACCGCTGGGCGACTCGCGATACATAAACTTGACCTTGCGACTTTGTTCGGCCACGAGCTTAGTGGCAAACGCGGTGCCCATGGCACTCGTATCACTACCCATACCTACACCCTGATTTCGTCACCAACCGTTATCGTACCCTCATTCAAAATCTGAGCCCGCAAACCTGCCTTATGAACGAGGGCTTTGACAAGGCCTTTGGCGGTTAACCCCTCCAGATAGGCACAAGGCTCGCACAGCCGGACGCCTCGCAGTCTCACTTCACCGACTAGAAACTCAGCATCCACCAATTCATTCAAGGCAATACCCTGGGTAACGATATTCCTGCGAGTCTGAGACGGGTGCAGGTCGATGCCGTGTTGCTTGACGCCCTCAATGTTCGCGATTTCGATCAGCGTTACCTCTTGGTCCGGTGATGTACTGCCTTCAGGGTTTTGGGCGTAGTGATCACCTTGGAGGCCACGCCCTGGTATGGCCAAAACGGAATCGCGCGCCTGAACGTCGGCACCGGCCGTCGGCTTGGTATAGATGTACAAGACTTTGCTAGTCATCGTGCTTGATTTGCCCGCTTGCAAACGAGTGCTCAGGAAGCCCCCACTTTAGCAGGCGGCTCATTCATAAAGATAGCATCGGTACCTTTTGGCAGGGATCACGAAAGGGTCCAGGCCATCGCTTCGTCATGATGCGAATCCTGTTAGCATAGTGGCGTCTAATCACGCGGCTTGTGCCATGGTCGTTACCTCGCTACCCATTCAATGTCGCTGTCGGTCTCTCGCGCTGCTGGGGTGGGCCACGCTATTGCCCGTGCTACTGATGCTGTTTGGTGTCGATGTAAGGGCGGATGACGCCATCCATGCCAGCCGTCGGGCGGCCATGATAGCGGCCATCGAAGTGGATATTTGGTACACAAGCAAGGCGACGGGCAGGCAAGCGTTCGATCCTCGCGTTATGCAAGCCATGGCTACCGTTAAACGCCATGAGTTTGTGCCCGATGACCTCGCGCCGTCCGCATACAAAAACCGTCCGCTACCGATCGGCCACGGCCAGACGATATCGCAACCCTACATTGTTGCATTGATGACAGAGCTCTTGGCGTTAGACGGTGATGACGTGGCGCTGGAAGTGGGGACCGGCTCGGGCTACCAGGCGGCTGTACTATCAAACCTGGTAAAAGAAGTCTACACAATCGAGATTATCGCGCCGTTAGCGGAACAAGCGAAGGCGCGACTTTATCGCCTCGGTTACAAGAACGTGACCACCCGTCTGGCTGACGGCTATTACGGATGGGAGGAACACGCGCCCTTTGACGTGATCGTGGTGACGGCTGCCGCGAGTCACGTTCCGCCGCCGTTGATTGATCAGCTCAGGCCCGGCGGGCGCATGGTTATCCCAGTAGGGGGTCGTTTCTTTGTGCAACAGTTGTTGCTGGTGCAGAAGACCCAGGATGGAAAAGTAACGACGCGCCAAGTGTTGCCGGTGCGTTTTGTTCCGCTCACCGGTAAACGCTAACACCTTGCCCTAAGGTGTCGCGTGTTAAGAATGAAATCTCATCGTCGCCCACGCCTATAAGGCTATGAATCGGCAAACGCCAATGCCGAGCGAGGGACGATACTTCCTACTGTTCGTTTCGATCTTTCTGATCTCGGCGGCTGCCCTGGCGTATGAGATCTTGCTCATGCGGTTGTTGTCTATCATTCAATGGCACCACTTCGCCTATATGATCATCAGTCTGGCCTTGCTTGGTTATGGGGTCAGTGGAACATTTCTTGCGCTCACAAGGCAATGGTTGCAACAACGCTTCGCCGCTGTGTACATCGCAAGCGCGGTGCTCTTCGGCGTATCGATGGTTGTCTGTTTCGCACTCGCCCAGCGAGTACCCTTCAACGCATTAGAAGTTATGTGGGATCCGACGCAGTACATCTATCTATTGCTCATCTATGTCTTGTTGTTTGTGCCTTTCTTTTTCGCTGCCAGCTGCATAGGTCTCGCGTTCATACAGTACAAGGAACAAATTAACCGCATCTATCTGTCTGATCTTCTCGGTGCAGGTACCGGCGCATTGGGTATTATCCTGTTGTTGTTTGTATTGCGCCCCGAGAGCAGTGTTCAGGTGCTGGTAGGGCTGGCATTACTCGCCGCGGTCGTTGCCAACCTTTGTTATTACTCGCAGTTACCGCGCTGGCCACTACCTACCATCATCGCCGGTGTCGTCGTGCTGCTGTTTGGTTTCTCAGACAGTTGGCTTGGGCTGCAGATCTCGCCGTACAAGGGGCTCAGCCAAGCGTTACAGGTTGTAGACGCCAAGATTCTGAGCGAGCAGTCTAGCCCACTCGGGGTGCTCACGGTCCTCGAGAGCCCGACCATCCCCTTGCGTTATGCACCGGGCTTAAGTCTCAACACCAAACACGAACCACCTCCGCAATTGGCGATCTTCACCGATGGCGATGGGTTGAGCGTTATCACGCGTTACGATGGAACACGCAAGCAGCTGGCGTATCTGGACGATATGTCGTCAGCACTCCCCTATCATATCTTGCCACGCCCCCGCGTTCTTATCCTCGGGGCCGGCGGCGGTTCAGATGTTCTGCTCGCCCTTTATCATCAAGCCGAGACGATCGAGGCAGTGGAGCTCAATCCGCTCGTGGTTGATCTGGTAAAGAATCGCCATGCCGATTACGCGGGTCATCTCTATGACGGGCCTGGTGTACGCATCGATGTTGCCGAAGCCCGTGGTTATGTAACACGTAGCGGCAAACGCTATGACCTGATTCACGTGGCACTGCTCGACTCTTTCGGCGCCGCAAATGCGGGCGTTCATGCTTTGAGTGAAAGCTACCTTTATACAGTTGAAGCCCTGCAAACGTATCTCGAGCATCTCGCGCCAAACGGCCTACTGGCCATCACCCGTTGGTTGCAACTACCGCCTCGCGATAGCCTTAAGCTATTTGGCACTGCCATCGAGGCGTTGAAACGGTCGGGAGTAGCCGCGCCCGCGCGCCATTTGGCATTGATCCGAAGCTGGAACACCAGCACCTTGCTGGTTAAGAACGGCCACTTGACAGAACCTGATGTACTCGCGATTCGGGAGTTTTGTGAACGCCGGTCTTTCGACGTGGCGTATTACCCGGGCATGGAACGAAGCGAGGCCAACCGATTCAATCTCCTCGACGAGGCCTACCTGTTCGACGGCGCGACCGCGTTATTGAGCGGGGCACGGTCTGATTTCTTGCATCGTTACAAGTTCCATATCACGCCGGCTACCGATGATAAGCCCCACTTCTTCCACTTCTTCAAATGGCGCTCACTACCGGAGTTTTTGGCGCTACCGCAAGGTGGCAGGAGCTCATTAGTAGAGTGGGGTTATCTGATTCTCGTCGCCACCATCGTGCAGGCCCTGATCGTGGGTATCGCTTTGATTCTCGTGCCGCTGTGGGTTACCAAGCATACTCGGCGTATGCACACCGTCCCACGCATGGGCTTTTATTTCGGCGCACTGGGGCTGGCCTTCATATTCATAGAGATCGCATTCATCCAGAAGTTTATCCTGTTCCTCAACCACCCGCTGTATGCGATCGCGGTGGTGCTGAGTGGATTTCTTGCGTTTGCCGGACTTGGTAGCGGCTACTCGGCGCGTCTGGCACGACGATTGGAAAACACCACTTTCTCGCCGATCGCTGCCGCCGTGGCCGGTATTGTTGCAATAAGTCTGATCTATGTGCTTTTACTGGCAGATATGTCTCCATGGCTGGTTGCGCTACCGGATGCCGCCAAGATCACTGCCGCGCTTGGCTTGATCGCGCCGTTGGCATTCTGTATGGGCATGCCGTTTCCATTGGGACTGGCGAAACTGGCGGCCCACGCGCCGGATTTCATTCCCTGGGCATGGGGTATCAATGGCTTTGCCTCCGTGGTCAGTGCGGCCCTGGCAACCTTGCTCGCCATCCACTTCGGTTTCACCGCGGTGGTGGTGCTAGC
>LXTK01000138.1 GCA_001643475.1 Proteobacteria bacterium SPGG2
GCCAAGCTGCCAGATTGTGGGTAGTTATTCAAAACTTGGAACCAGATTACAAAGGGTGACAAGGGGGCAAAAGGAGGAGCTATGAAACTGACACTTAAATTCAATTTGGTCCTGATAATAGTGTTCTCCGGCGGTTTGGCGGTCACCGCATTACTGTCATGGAATATATTGCAGCAGAATGCGAAGAAGGAAGTGATAGAACGCGCCGGCTTAATGATGGAATCGGCGTTGGCGGTTCGGGGCTACACCGTTAGTGAGATCAGACCTCTCTTGCGATTACAGATGAAGAAGGTATTTGTGCCCCAAAGTGTACCGGCCTACGCTGCCACACAGACGTTCAATAAGCTTCGCGAAAAGCACCCTCAATATGCCTACAAGGAAGCAACACTTAATCCCTCTAATCCGCGCAACCGAGCGGTCGACTGGGAAGCAGATATTGTTCAAGTTTTTAGAAACAACCCAGACCATAAAGAAATCATAGGCGTGCGCACGACGCCGACTGGGGACTCGCTATACCTGGCGCGCCCGATGCAAATCAAGAATCCCGGCTGCCTGACGTGCCACAGCACGGTGGAGGCCGCGCCCAAGACGTTGGTGGCGGCATACGGTGATGCCAATGGCTTTGGCTGGAAGTTGAACGAGATTGTTGGTGCCCGCATTGTCTCGGTACCAATGTCCGTTCCCCTGCAGAAGGCGCGAGAGGCGTTTGAGACGTTCATGGGATCGCTGGTGGCGGTGTTTGTTGTCATTGTCATTATTCTTAACATAATGCTGCGCTATATTGTCATCAGGCCCATCATCGAGATGTCGGGGATTGCCGATCAGGTTAGCAGAGGAAATATGAACGCGGCGGAATTCTCAGAGCGTGGCAAGGATGAAATCGGTGTGCTCGCCGTGTCTTTTAACCGCATGCGCCGTAGCCTTGAGAAGGCGATGATTATGTTAGAAGAATAGGGGTGCGGCCATGGGTCTCGGACTTACGGATAATGGAGCGCCAGAGTAGAACGTGGTTATGTAGTGTCGTGTTCCTCGATATTGCTGGGTACACAGAGAAACCTGTAGAACAGCAGATCGAAATGAAGGAGCATTTGCAGAAACTGGTCGCGGATGCTGTTAGTAACATTGCCGAGACCGAACGCATCATGGTCGATACGGGTGACGGAGCCGCTTTGTGTTTCCTGGGCGACCCCGAGGAGGCGATGTTTGTTGCGCTTAATCTGCGCGATCTGCTAACGGAAAAAGAGGCCGCAACGCCATTTAAGATACGGATCGGCATTAATCTCGGTCCCGTCAAGGTCGTAAAAAGCATAAGTGGACAACTGAACCCGCTGGGGGATGGCATCAACAACGCCCAACGGGTTATGAGCTTTGCCGAGCCCAACCAAATCCTGATCTCACGTTCCTTCTACGATGTGATTGCCTGTCTGTCCGAGGAATACGCGCAAGTGTTTCGGTATCTTGGTACGCGCAAGGACAAGCATGGCAAGCAGCATCCCGTCTATGAAGTAGTGTTGTCCGAGGGCGAACAGACCTATGCGACTGTCGCCACGGTCAAGGCCTCTGCCGAGAACGTCCAAGTCGGCAGCAATGCACCCTTACCGGCGCCAGCCATTACCTGGGATCCGGCTCTCCTAAAAACGGCAGAAGACGATCTTGCGATCTACATTGGTCCTTTGGCCAAGGTGTTAGTCGGTCGGGCTGCATTACAGGCGACTAGTGCCCAAGACCTGTACACTGTCCTCGGCAATATGATCCCCGTCGACGATGCCCGCACTAAGTTTCTGGCCAAGGCACCGGCGTCCGAGCCCGTAGTAGGGAGAGCGGAAGACTCGATTTCAATGGGGCCAGACAGCGGCCCAACCACTGACGGCCTATCGACGACAGGGTCAACTTGGGATCCGACAATATTAAAAACAGCCGAACAAGAACTGGCGATGCATCTTGGCCCGCTCTCAAGGGTCATCGTTAAGAAAGCGGCCAAGAAGACATCGAGCCTCAAGGAACTTTATGAGTTGCTGGCGTGCGAGCTGCCAACGGAGGCAGCGCAAAATGCCTTCCTGAGTAAGCATCGATCTTCGAAGAGGTTCTGACAAGATCGCTTTTACCCGGGCAGCGAGCGCCAGTACCTACTTCAAGGTCTTACACAGTCAAGTTCATCCGCGAGGATACTTACACCGGGGTAGTTCACTTTGATGGCATCGATGGCGCGTTGGTTCTGTGGGTTGCGGTGTGCCAGTACCAGTTTCTTGACGTTGGCAGTGTTGGCGGTGCGGCCGATGACATCGGGCGAGAGATAGCGCAGTTGCCAAAGATCCCTCGTATTGATGCGGCTGGGGTTATGCACGACAAGTAGGTCTGCGTCGCGGGCCAGTGTTCGCAGACCATTAACTTCACTATCTAAATCACTGCTGAACACCAAAGCCTTCCCGCCTACTTCTAAACGCCAGGCCAGTGAGGGTAACGGTTGGCGCGTTACGGTTACGGCGCTGACCCGTAGGCGCTCATTGGCGTAGACAGCCACCGTATTGTCGCCCTTTATACGTATGTTGTGAGGCTGTAGTTTGTACGTCGTCTTACCGAACGGACTCACCAGTGCGCCCAGGTATGGATAGAGACCTCTTTTCTTGTCAAATAAAGTGAGAACAAACTTGACCGTCGATGGCATAAGTTTGCTGCGCGCAGGACCGTAGATTGGCAGCGGCCTTGCACGCCCCTCAGCCAAGGATGATTGGACTAAGGTGACAAGATCAGCCGTGTGGTTGACGTGCAAGTGCGTAAAAAGCACTAGATCTAGATCGGCAACCCGTGCCTTGCTGTTGTTGAAGTTTATGGCACTGCCGCTACCGGCATCGATCAGCGCCCGTGCCTTTCCGTTTATCCAGACAATGTATCCACTCGAGGCTGGGTTGCGGGCGCCGATGACTTGTACCCATACCCCATCGGAATCGCAGGTTGTTGCACCTGCTGCTGACATCCACGACGCCAATAGGCCTGCAAGCCACGGCCGTACATTCACAACGTGTCCACCTTGCGTATTTGATCGAGTCGAATAGAAAACGTTTCGCCACCTTTGCCACAGATCAGAAATTCTTCACCATCTCGGGTTTGCAAGTCGATCGGCTCCACGATACGCCGATAAACAACATTGTCGACGTGCCAGGTTAATCGCAACCGACGGCGATGCATGATCGCGACCTCATAGCGATCATATTGACTACAGGGTATCGGGATGTAATCAGTCATCGTCCCTGTGCAACTCAATACTCAGTAAGTTTCCATCGTGATCAATCAGCGTGCGGAAGGAGATTGGACGGCAACACACGTAGCAATCCTCGATATAGAGTTGGCTGCCAGCCGAAGTATCTATATGAGTCTCAAAATCCTCGCCACAATAAGGACAGCGAAGGTGTGTATCGACGAGCATGGACATCTAATGTGCCCCCCAGCGACACGTACAAGCTTTTCAGACCCGGATCATGTTTGCAAGCTATGTTAGTGGATGGGCCAGCTTTGGGTGCCATCGCCAAGCACGCCTGCAAGTATTAATCGCTATTCTTGATCGTTGAATTCAAACGCATCTTCCAAGAGATAGGGGTCATCAAAATGCCGATGACCTACGAATGCGGTTGCGTGGTGGCCCCATTGCCGCATTTCGCCTGGGTGCGGGATTCCCATAGGCCACAGATAGAATCGTTCTCGGCGTTTAGTGCCGGGTACCACACCGTCCTGGCGGAACAGGCTGCGACGCCCACCATGGACCAACGACAGCGAACGTAGATTGTCGTAATTATCCCAGGCATAGGTGACGACGCGGCCGTATGTGGTGTTTGGGGTGAGCACGCGCTCGATATAGTGAGTGCGATGAGCAATACGAAGCGTTAGCCTACCGAAGCTATCGGTCGATTGCGGCGCTGTCTGCGGTATTAACATTGATTCTCGCATCGGCGCTCCCGGGCCGTTCGCATGTTTTCGTGGTCGTAGTTTCGCGGATGGAAAAAACATGTGGTAACAACCACAGTTGTGTATCGAATCATGTAACAGTGGATGACCGTCGCGCGACAGGGTTACGCGCCAGGTGATGCCGTCTAGATGTCCGCCTAGGGTGTCGAAGACCGAGGTGCGTGGGCGCGCTGGAAACCATACGATGTAATTGAGCTGCAATAACACATCACTACCGACTCGAGTATGGGAAATATGGCGATAGACGGTCGGTCTTGCGGTGTCGATCGATGGTTTCGACTCGCCGTGAGCGAACCAAGTAGGCGCGCCAATACGATCGTCATTCGTGGCTACATCTACCTGCCAGACTGGTGCGAATGTGGCGAACAAACGCTCCTTGTCCGCAACCGATGGTTCGGGTATGCCCAACGCGTTTCGTGCGCTACGTCTTAACACCGCCCTAATCGCTTCTGCCGTCAGCGGCGTAAAGTCTGCTGGCGGTACGTAGCTTACCAGCTCACCTTCTATCGGTAGGGCATCGAGAGGTCGCGCGTACTTGTCTTGCGTGATTCGATGCCATCGGGCAATACACTTTTCTACCGGGAGCGCGGTAATGGGGTACAGGCCAAACGCTCTTCGCCAGTTCGTGTATTCGGTTGGTGCCCGCACGACCTTGCGTAAACGCGCTCTCGTCGCGGGCTCAGCAAATTGATGATGTCGTAGGCGCGCGCCACAGTCACGCAAAATCGTCGATAGATCTCTATCCTCAGCAATGTCACCGGGCAGTGAATGCTTAAGGTCGATGGCTTGTGCTTGCGGCAGGTTTCGTAACTCTACGTTGTAGCCTTGCTCACCCAGACGCTGCAATCGATCCAGCCATGCGTCGAAAGCAGCATCGCTTGTCACCTCGTCGCGGAAGCTAGCAAGGAAACGGTTCAGTCGCAGGTAGGGGAAACCGGCAATGCGTACTGCCTGGGTATCTTTAACCCCTGCCCGTGAGATCGCCCGATCGACGCGCACGAACAATCCACTGCATGCTTGCAGCTGCGCCCGCTGCGTCGAGTTACGGACTTCTTCGAATGCCGGTTGCACCGAAACCAGGGTGCAGCCGCCCGCTAGTAGTGCTGTACCGACGGAAATAGCTAGAGTTTGAGATAAATGCTGCATATCCGCATATGCCAGTGACTGACCAGTTGGACATGGTAGCACCGCCCATCGTTCCGTTCGGGTGCCGGTTGGGCGGCAAGGTTTGGCTGAGTTGGGCTGGCCCTCGGTTTTTGTTATGACGCCGTGATTCTGTGCGATCTGGTTCTCGTGTCTACATCGCGTCCTTGCGAAGGCCACCGGATAGGGCAAACATTTCTGCACACCCTAGAGCCGGCGGCCTTCTTCATCACCGTCCTTGGTGATGACATCCATGGCTAAATGGCGTAACTCCCTAAAGCAATTCCTGTGCCAGTAAGAAAAATCTCGGAAAACCGCGATAGCGTGCGAATAAATGGTCGGCT
>LXTK01000047.1 GCA_001643475.1 Proteobacteria bacterium SPGG2
AGGCGCGCCATCTTGTCGGCGCCACCACCCTGACCGGCCATGATGATAAAGTCGACAGGCTTCTTCGGCTCCCAGGCGCCCGCATCCTGGGGTGCCACGACAGCACCAAATGCCATGAGCAAAACCCCGAGCAGTGCATACGTTACTGATCTGAATAGTGTTTTCATCACTACACCTCCATGCCTGTTTTCGATATGTTATAATTAATAGGTAAGTCCGTATCTTGTATACCACACACCATGTTACAGGCCAAGCGCACGTCGCCGCCAGCGGCCGGGATCGCAGGCTGGGCCATCCACCACTTTTTATGCCCCGGCACCTGTACTCATGTAGTACATCGGTTTCACGTCGCGGTCTTGTGTCAACCAGGCTTCTAGAATACCGTACGCCAACGGTCGCATAGGCCGACTCGAGCCGCGCACTAAAACACCTTGTCGGTCACAGGATTCCCATGAACATTCACGAACACCAGGCAAAGGAATTGCTCGCCCGCTACGGCGTCGCCATACCCCGTGGCGGCGCTGCGTTTAGCGTCGATGAGGCAGTTAAAGTGGCAAACGAACTCGGCGGGCCGGTCTGGGTCGTGAAGGCACAGATTCATGCCGGCGGTCGTGGCAAAGGCGGTGGCGTGAAAGTCGTGAAATCCATTGGCGAGGTACGCRGCACCGCTGAGCAAATGCTTGGCATGACACTGGTTACCCACCAGACAGGCCCACAGGGTAAGGAAGTTAAACGTATATATATAGAAGAAGGTTGTGACATCGCACGCGAACTCTATCTGAGTATGTTAATAGATAGAGGCACGAGTCAGGTCACGGTGATGGCGTCAACCGAAGGCGGCATGGACATAGAAGAGGTTGCCGCGAAGACTCCCGAAAAAATCATAAAGGTGGCGCTTAACCCAGCCATTGGCATGCAAGCATTCCACGCGCGTCAGCTTGCCTTCGGGTTGCAGCTAGAAGGAAAGCAAGTTAGTTCGGCCGTCAAACTTTTGCGCGGCATCTATGATGCGTTTGTCGGCTTGGATGCGAGTCTCATTGAAATCAACCCACTAATTGTGGCAACCACCGGTGAAGTCGTCGCCCTAGATGCGAAGATGAACTTCGATGACAATGCACTATTCCGGCACCAGGACGTCAGTGAGTTGCGCGACGAGAGCGAAGAGGATCCAATCGAACGCAAAGCGGCAGAGTACGATCTCAACTATATCAAACTAGATGGCACTATCGGCTGCATGGTCAATGGCGCAGGCCTGGCTATGGCGACCATGGACATCATTAAGTTGTATGGCGGCGAACCGGCAAACTTTCTGGACGTCGGTGGTGGTGCTAGTAAAGAACAAGTCACAGATGCTTTCAAACTAATTCTTTCGGATTCAAAGGTTGAGGGATTTCTGGTTAACATATTCGGTGGCATTATGCGTTGCGATGTGATTGCCGAGGGCGTGGTCGCTGCCGCCAAGGAAGTCTCGCTAAATGTGCCACTCGTCGTTCGACTCGAAGGTACTAATGTCGATCAGGGTAAGAAAATCCTGGCAGAATCCGGACTCGACATCGTGTCTGCCGACGATCTTGCTGATGCTGCGCAAAAGGTAACGACAGCGGTGCAACACTAATGGCCGTTCTCGTCGACAGAAATACCAAGGTCATCTGCCAGGGTTTCACTGGACATCACGGTTCGTTTCACTCCGAACAAGCCATCGCCTACGGTACCCAGGTGGTTGGCGGCGTAACACCAGGCAAGGGTGGAACCGAACACTTAGGACGACCGGTATTCGACACCGTGGCGCAAGCGGTGACCGCTACCGGTGCCAACGCATCGGCAGTCTACGTGCCACCGGCGTTTGCGGCCGATGCCATTCTCGAAGCTATCGACGCCGGTGTCGAACTGGTCGTGTGCATCACCGAGGGCATACCGGTGTTAGACATGGTGAAGGTCAAGCATGTACTCGATGATTCGGGTACGCGGCTGGTTGGCCCCAATTGTCCGGGTGTTATTACGCCGGGTGAATGCAAGATCGGCATTATGCCCGGGCACATCCATAAGCCCGGCAAAGTTGGCGTGGTCTCGCGTTCCGGCACACTCACCTACGAAGCAGTAGCCCAGACCAGCGTCACTGGACTCGGTCAGACGACCTGCATAGGCATAGGTGGCGATCCCATTAACGGCACAAACTTTATCGATTGCTTGGAACTGTTCCTCGCCGATCCTAAGACTGAAGCTATTATCATGATCGGTGAGATCGGCGGATCGGCCGAGGAAGATGCGGCGGATTTCATCAAACAAAGCAAAACCAAGAAACCTATCGCCGGCTTTATCGCCGGTGTGACCGCGCCACCAGGCCGGCGCATGGGACACGCCGGTGCAATTATCTCGGGCGGAAAGGGTGGCGCTGATGATAAGATTGAGGCACTGAAGAGCGCTGGCATTCATATCGCCGATTCACCCGCGAGTCTAGGCACCACCTTGCTCGAGGCCATGAAACACTGAACTGAAATCGTAAGCCTAGTATAGAACTGGCAGTCACCCGAGATGGGGCAGGTCAAAAAGTACAGTCATCCAGGTTCCGCACGGCGGTATGCGCGCTTCCAACCGAAAGGGCGCCAAGTCGACATCGATGCGCTAGAAGAAGTACAAGCGCTGTTGGGCGAACGCTCGCGCCAACGTGATCTCTTAATTGAACATCTTCATCTCATTCAAGATCACTACGGCTGCCTGTCAGCGGAACACCTAACCGCGCTGGCCCACGACATGCGCCTATCCTTGGCCGAAGTCTATGAGGTCGCCACCTTTTACGCCCACTTCGATATCGTCAAAGACGGTGAGGATCTTCCTAAGATTACCGTTCGTGTGTGTGACAGCCTCACCTGTGAAATGATGGGTACACAAAAATTGCTGGCCGAACTGCCAAGTTTGCTGGCTGGCAAGGCACGCGTCGTGCGGGCACCTTGCATGGGTCGTTGCGATACCGCGCCGGTAGCAGAGGTCGGTCATCACCACATCGACCACGCAACCAGTCAAACGGTGGCCGAGGCGGTAGACGGTGGCCACCTGCATCCTGAGATTCCACCTTATACCGACTTCGATGCGTACACCGCCGACGGCGGTTACGAACGCCTACGCCAATGCATGGATGGCAAGCACAAGGTCGATGATGTCATTGAGCAGTTAGAAAGTTCTGCATTGCGGGGTCTTGGCGGCGCCGGTTTCCCAACCGGGCGTAAGTGGCGCATTGTTCGCGGCTATCCCGGCCCGCGTCTAATGGCGGTCAATGCCGACGAGGGCGAGCCCGGCACGTTCAAAGACCGTTACTATCTTGAGCGCGATCCGCATCGATTTCTAGAGGGTATGCTAATCGCGGCATGGGCCGTGGACGCAGAAGCGAGCTACATTTATTTGCGCGATGAGTATCCAGCGATTCGCGCCCTGCTCTTAGAGGAAATACCAAAGCTCGAGGCAGAGGGGCTATGCGGCAACCGCAAAGTAGTTCTGCGCCGTGGCGCCGGCGCTTATATCTGTGGTGAAGAGTCGGCCATGATCGAAAGTATTGAGGGCAAACGCGGCCTGCCCCGAAACCGACCACCTTATGTCGCTGAAGTCGGGCTGTTTGGTCGGCCAACCCTCGTGCAAAACGTAGAAACACTTTATTGGGTGCGCGATATTATCGACAAGGGTGCCGACTGGTTTGCCAGCCAAGGGCGTAACGGCGGCAAAGGCTTACGCAGCTACTCGGTCTCCGGCCGCGTGAAGCAACCTGGTGTTAAACTAGCACCAGCCGGCGTAACGGTACGTGAATTGATCGAAGAGTTTAGTGGTGGAATACAAGACGGCCATGAATTCAAAGGCTATCTGCCTGGCGGCGCCTCGGGTGGTATCTTGCCGGCGAGCATGGGGGATTTACCGCTGGAATTTGGTACTCTGGACAAGCATGGTTGCTTTGTTGGTTCGCACGCGGTGATCATCTTAAGTGATCAAGATAGTGCAAAAGACGCTGCGCTTAACCTGATGCGATTTTTCGAAGACGAAAGTTGTGGTCAGTGCACGCCCTGCCGAGTTGGCACCGAAAAGGCAGTAAAGCTCATGGCTCAATCGACCTGGGATCAATCGTTACTCGAAGAGTTGAGTTGCGCCATGACCGATGCGTCCATCTGTGGCCTAGGTCAGGCCGCGTCCAATCCGCTGCGCTGTGTGTTAAAGTATTTCCACGAGGACTTGTCATGAGCAGATCAAGCCGTTCCATGGTTGATCAAGAGATCGAAGGCATCCGCTTTACCCTCGATGGCCAAGAAGCTGAGGCGCAACCGGGTGAAACGATCTGGCAGGTCGCGAACCGCTACGGCACCACCATCCCGCACCTATGCTACACACCCAAACCAGGCTATCGAGCCGATGGTAATTGTCGGGCCTGCATGGTCGAGATCGAAGGCGAACGCGTACTCGCTGCCTCGTGCATCCGCCAGCCGACCGCTGGTATGAAGGTCACCAGCAACAATGCGCGCGCAAAAAGTGCCCGCAACCTGGTTATGGAGCTGTTAATCGCCGATCAACCTAAGCGCGAAGTCGCCCATGATCCCAACTCACAGCTGTGGCAATGGGCGGATCGCATGGCCACGACCGAAAGCCGTTTCCCGCCTCGGGAGCGACCGACAGCCGACGCCAGTCACATTGCCATGCGTGTACAGCTCGATGCCTGTATCCACTGCAATCTGTGTGTGCGTGCTTGCCGCGAAGTACAGGTCAACGATGTCATCGGTATGGCCTATCGCGGATACGGTGCCAAAATCGTTTTCGATTTCGATGATCCCATGGGGAATAGTACATGTGTCGCCTGCGGTGAATGCGTGCAGGCCTGCCCCACCGGCGCGCTTATGGAATCGTCGCTGGTCGACGAAAAAGGCGTGGGCAAAACCGATCCGCTTACGGAAGTGGAAAGCGTGTGCCCCTATTGCGGCGTCGGTTGCCAGATTACTTATCAGATCAAAGATAACGAAATCGTCGCGGTTCAGGGGCGCGATGGACCCGCCAATCAGAACCGACTGTGCGTTAAAGGCCGGTTCGGATTCGACTACGTTAAACACCCGCACCGGCTGACCGAACCCCTAATACGTCGACAAGATGCGCCCAAGGATGCCGAGGTTGAGGTCGACCCGGCCAATCCATACACCCATTTCCGCAAGGCAACCTGGGAAGAGGCCTTAGATCTAGCGGCGGCCGGGCTCAAAAAGATTCGAGACCGAGATGGCGGTGGGGCACTCGCCGGTTTTGGCTCGGCCAAGGGTTCCAATGAAGAGGCCTATCTGGTGCAAAAACTGGTGCGCACTGGTTTTGGTACCAACAACGTCGATCATTGCACGCGCTTGTGTCATGCATCGTCCGTAGCAGCATTGTTAGAAGGAATTGGTTCGGGTGCGGTCACCGCGCCGTTCACAGCCTGCGAACAAGCCGATGTCATCATCGTGATCGGGGCCAATCCAACCGAAAACCATCCCGTGGCTGCCACCTACTTCAAGCAAGCGGCGAAGAGCAAGACACTCATCGTCATGGACCCACGGGGTCAAGCACTCAAGCGTCACGCCACATACATGCTGCAGTTTGAAGGCGGTACCGATGTGGCGCTACTGAATGCCATGCTCAATGTCATCATCACCGAGAAGCTCTACGACCAAGAGTACGTGAAGGCGCACACTGAAGGCTTCGAGAATCTCAAGAAGCACATCGCCGATTTCACACCCGAGGCGATGTCGGAGATATGTGGCATCGAGGCTGAGATGATTCGTACGGTAGCCCGAAAGTACGCCACGGCTGATGCCAGTATCATTTTCTGGGGCATGGGTATCTCGCAGCATGTCCATGGCACTGACAATGCACGTTGTCTAATTGCGCTAGCGATGATTACCGGCCAAGTGGGGCGTCCCGGCACCGGTTTGCATCCCCTACGCGGACAAAATAATGTGCAAGGGGCCTCCGACGCCGGTTTAATCCCCATGATGCTTCCTGATTACCAGTTGGTAGAGGTGGAAAATATTCGCAAGCAGTTCGAGGATGCCTGGGGAACGCCGCTCGATCCAAAACGTGGGTTGACTGTGGTCGAGATCATGGATGCCGTACATGCCGACCAGATTAAGGGCATGTACATCATGGGTGAGAACCCAGCCATGTCTGACCCTGATGTACATCATGCTCGCCAAGGGTTGGCCAAACTCGAACATCTAGTGGTGCAAGATATCTTTTTGACCGAAACCGCATTTCATGCCGATGTAATACTGCCTGCATCGGCATGGCCGGAAAAAGATGGCACCGTTACCAATACCAATCGGCAAGTACAAATCGGACGCAAAGCACTCGCGTTACCGGGCGATGCACGTCAGGACTACTGGATTATTCAAGAAATCGCGCGTCGTATTGGACTCGACTGGGACTATGAGGGGCCCAGCGACGTGTTTGCAGAGATGGCACAACTCATGCCGTCACTCAACAACATAACTTGGGAGCGACTTGAGCGCGAAAGCGCTTGCACCTACCCCTGCGATGCGCCGGACGAACCAGGGCACGACATTGTTTTCGGCGATGGCTTTCCAACCGCCAATGGTCGCGCCAAACTCGTTCCGGCCAAAATCGTGCCACCGGATGAGCAGCCCGATGAAGACTTCCCAATGGTACTGACCACCGGTAGGCAGCTAGAGCATTGGCACACCGGCGCCATAACACGACGCGCACGTGTGCTCGATGAAATCGAACCGGAGGCGGTGGCCAGCTTATGCTCTCAAGATCTGCGTCGGCTGGGTGTGAACCCCGGTGAGGCGGTGCGCGTAACCACGCGACGTGGTGCCATTGAGCTGAAAGTCCGGGTTGATAGCACGGTTCCCGAAGGCTGGGTGTTTATACCTTTCTGTTATGCGGAAGCTGCCGCCAATATGCTGACCAATCCAGCGCTTGATCCGGTCGGCAAGATTCCGGAGTTTAAGTACTGCGCAGCACGTGTAGAAAAGGCTGCTTAACGCCCCGTTCCCCAGCAGCATCGCCCGCCACACGCGAACGCTCGCGACAGCACTGCTAAAGGTCGATGACCATACTTAGAAGCTTGCTGTTTGTCCCCGGCAACCGTGCCAATATGTTACAAAAGGCCCTCAGTTTTAGTCCCGACGTGTTCGTGCCTGATCTGGAGGACTCTGTGCCAACAGATGAGAAAGCCAATGCCCGTGCGGTGACGGCTTCTTTTCTCGCTAAGCTGTCGGACACCGGATCTTTGGTCATACCCAGGGTCAACTCGCTAGATACCGGGTTATTAGAGCAAGACCTTGCAGCAATCATAACGCCAAAAATCTACGGGCTATCGATTGGCAAAGTGCAGACGGTTCAAGAGATCGCGAAGATCTGCGGCCTTATCGAACCGCTAGAACAGAAAGCAGGTCTGGCTGCTGGCAGACTAAAGCTGATTCCCTGGATAGAATCAGCCAAGGCAATTGTCAATGCCTATGAGATCTGCTCGTCGTCAAAAAGGATTATTGCGATAGCATTCGGAGCTGAAGATTTTACAAACGACATGGGTATCGAACGCACCGATGATGACTCAGAGATTGCTTATGCCCGAAGTGCGGTCTGTATTGCAGCCCGAGCTGCCGACGTTGTCGCTCTCGATACGCCCTACTTTGGTTTTCGAGACACAGACGGCCTTCAGCGAGACGCCAACACCGCCAACAAACAAGGCTTCAAAGGCAAATTCGCCATTCATCCCGCCCAAATCGACATTATCAATGCGGCTTTTTCACCATCGCCGCAAGAGATCGAACATGCCAAGGATGTGCTAGCAGCCTTTGAGGCGGCCGAACACCAAGGGCGAGGCACAACTTCGCTAAATGGTAAAGTGATAGACGTGCCCGTTGTCAAACGCGCGCGGGCAATTTTGCAGATGGCCGACCGAGTAGCAAATCAGCTCTCGTTGAAGAGGTAGTACGCTATTGAGACATTGTCTCGTGAGACATCGCCTGCTGACCACGCGCTTGCTTCCAGGCGATATAGTCAAGCTGTACACCCACAACTAGTACCCCTATCACCTTACCTCGGTCAATCACTGGCACCGAGACTTGCGCCGCATGGGTTCGAGAACTCTCGTCGTACTCCACACCGCCAATGAATACTTTGCCCTTGCCGTCATCATACGATGCGGTAAATTTGGTCTCGTCGCCCTGCCAATAGTCACTAGTCGCGGGATATGCAGCCACGTTTGCCCCTCGTTTGTCAGTGAGAAATGCCTCGCCATAGGTCGGATTGCGTCTTACATGACGACGCAGAAACCTTCCAGCTGGACTGCCTTGTAGCGACCTTTTGAATGCAGTTAGTGTTTTCGTCGACCGCCACTTCTCATCGATCTGTTTGATTTGCTCGATGTTCGTCTCTTCGGCATTTTGTGCTTTAACCGCATCGACAACGGTCAGGTTAGCAGCCAAACGCTTTACTGCCTTAATCTTGGGTGCGAGCACGACTTCAAGCTGCTCTGGCGATAGGGAAAGCGCTGGGTAGCGGCAGCGGCGGTAAACGTCGCCACGAGAAGCAATAAGAAACCCGGCCTTACCACCATGTATCCCTCCATGATTTGCTACTCAAGAGTCTAGGCCATTTCCTGCTTATTATTATGGCCAACCAATATGGTCAGTATTGAAGCCCTGGTCACCAATCGTGCTGACCACATTTCCTTAACATAATCATTCTTATGAATCTTTCGCTTGTCTCACTGGATTACACAGGCGCCCGATGCCTTCGATCTCAACGACCACTTCATCACCATGCTTGAGGAAAATTGGCGGTTTACGTGCAAACCCAACCCCCGGCGGCGTGCCAGTCAGGATTACCGTGCCGGGCAGCAGCGTAGTCCCCTGACTCAAAAAGCATACGAGCTCGCGAACATCGAAAATCATGTCCGCCGTGGTTGAATCTTGCATTACGTCACCGTTCAGGATGGTCTTGATTCTCAGATTATTAGGGTCTGGAACTTCGTCAGCGGTTACGAGATAGGGGCCTAGCGGGCAAAACGTATCGAAACTCTTTCCGCGACACCACTGACCGCCTCCCTTCGCCTTTTGCCAGTTACGACCACTCACATCGTTCGCACACGTGTAACCTAAGACATAATCGAGTGCCACATCGCGCGAAACGTCCTTCGCGGTTTTGCCGATGATCACCGCCAGCTCGCACTCGTAGTCCACCTGCAATGGCTCAATACGAGGGATGACTATTGGGTCATTAGGATTCTGCAAAGCACCCAATGATTTCATGAATAGAATGGGGTACTCGGGGATTTTCGCGCCAGTCTCCGCCGCGTGCTGCTTATAGTTGAGCCCGATACAAAGAATG